>CAYTUO010000188.1:5498-8534 GCA_964441015.1 uncultured Pleurocapsa sp. | reverse complement strand
CAGTTTCGCTGATGCCCGCGAGAATGGGAAACTGCAACTGGACGAGGTGAGGTTTCAGGGCTTGGTAGGCCCCTTGACTGGCGGATTCTTGGACATATTGCTCCCAGGTGGCCAGATAGGGTTCAGTCTGCGGTTGATACAGATTCTCTAGCAGAGGGCGAACAAAGATGTTTTGATTGTAGTCCAGCAGCTCTTGGATTTCTGACTGGCTAGCCCGATAAGCTGCCAAGGTATCAGCACAAAACTGTAAAGAATTCATGGCCACTGTAGAAGCAAACAAACACATATTGGTAAGTCAATTTTATCTCTCTTTTTTGATTAATCATGTGACTTTATCGTTACATTAATGTTGCTTAAAGCGATTATTTAAAGATAGTCTAGACTCGAAGTCTAAGTTTTTTTCTTTTTGTTACTTTTATCATAATTAGCAGGATGTCAAAAATTATTTCTATCCACTCCTATCGCGGCGGAACTGGAAAATCTAACACCACAGCCAATCTCGCTGCCCTGGTTGCTCGTGAAGGAAACCGCGTTGGGATTATCGATACCGACCTTCCTTCACCTGGAATTCATATTCTTTTTGGTCTTGGGGAAATGCAAGGCGATCGCACCCTCAATGACTTCCTCTGGGGGAAGTGCAAAATAACCGATGCTGCCCATGATGTCAGTGCCGTTCTTGAAGGACAGGGAACTCAAAAAAGCAAGATTTATCTCGTTCCTTCCAGTGTTAAATTAAACGATATTTCCCGGATTCTCAGAGAGGGAATCGATCCAGAATTATTATTTGACGGCTATCAGCAACTCATCAAAGGTTTAAAACTAGATTATCTCTTTATTGATACCCATCCAGGCCTCAATGAAGAAACATTACTTTCTTTGACAGTTTCCAATACTGTGCTGTTAATTCTTCGACCGGATCGACAAGACTTTCAGGGAACTGCTGTCACTGTAGAAGTCGCTCGGCGGCTCAAAGTTTCCAATCTCCTGCTCATAGTTAACAAAGCCTTGCCAGAGTATGACTTGGAGCAAATGCGCCAAAAAATCCAAGCTACCTACAATGCGCCAGTGTTGGGCATCCTTCCTGAATCCCCCGATCTGTTACGCTTAGCCAGCCAAGGGATCTTTGCGCTTAAATATAGCAACCACCCCATCAGTCAAATTCTGCAAAAAATTGCTAAACAAATTACTAGCAAGACGGTTACGATCTAAGGTAATAGCCAGAGAAAATCCGATCGCTCGCCGTGCCCTATTTAATCTACGCTCCTGAAACGCCTGAAGAAAGAGTTTATGAATTGAAGCCAGGGGTAAACACCCTTGGTCGCCAAATTGACAATACCATTGTCTTGCTCGAAGAAACCGTATCTCGCTATCATTCGGAGATTCACATCACTCCCGATGGGGACACGATTAAAGATTGTCACAGTCGCAATCATACTTTTGTCAATGAAGTCAAAGTCCAGATCAGCCAACTCCATGACGGAGATACGATTGATTGCGGTCAAGTAAGGCTTAAATTCGTCTATCATCTGACCAATTCCAAGTTGAAGCACATCCAGGATGATGAAGAACTCTTAAGCAATAATCTCAAAAAAATTCCCCTTCCCCAGAGTCCAGTTCAACTTCAAGAATTGGTAGCTCAAAAGCCTCGCGAGGACTCCATTCTCAAGCTCAAGTCCCACGAGCGAGAAAAACAAACTGTCAACAAGCTAAAAATCCTCTTAGAAGTCAGCAAACAACTCTGCTCACCCGACGAACCCGACGAACTCCTCAACAAGATCCTCGATCTGCTGTTCCAAATTATGGGGATTGATCGCGCGGCTATTCTCTTGCTCAATGAAAACTCGCAACAACTCGAACCAAGAGCCTTCAAGTTACGAGAGGGGATTGCTTGCGAACAACAGTTTTACAGTCATAAAATCGTCAATCTCACCTATCAAACTGGGGATGCGATTATCACTCACGATGCCAAGCGAGACGAGCGCTTCAAAGATTCTGTTTCCATTCTCAGAGAAGCGATTCAGAATTCTATGTGCGTCCCTCTCAAAACCTATACAGAAGTCATCGGGGTGTTATATGTGGATAATCTATCTCCCTTGGTGAGCTATACTGACGAAGATCTGGAGTTTTTGAGTGCTTTGGCTAACCAAGCCGCAGTCGCCATTCATCTGTCTCGCGAATTTCACAAACGAGAACAGAAGCTCAAACAACAAGTATTAGAATTACAGATTCAAATCGACCACGCTAAA
The DNA here is from genome assembly GCA_964441015.1 of uncultured Pleurocapsa sp. Lineage (GTDB taxonomy): Bacteria > Cyanobacteriota > Cyanobacteriia > Cyanobacteriales > Microcystaceae > Hydrococcus. Next base: position 6,288 of record CAYTUO010000188.1, on the reverse strand, counting down.
AAAGAAAGCGAAGTCGCAGAGATTGTGAAATTAGATTTTTTTCAAAATTTGCAACGGCGAGCCGAGAAACTCAGGAACAAAAATAATCCTATCTAGGACAAGAGAAGCAAGACCGTTTTGGTTCCTCGATATAGGTTTTTGCTTCAAACCTTAGTATAATGAGCGAAAAAATTAGTTAAAAGCCATTATCTTGAATTTTTGAGCTGATCGCTCGATTGAAACAACCAAATAATTTAATCCCCTATGCTAAGGCATTTCTTTTTAGGCTCTCTTCTTGTAAGTTTTGGTGCGATCGGAGTGGATATTGCCGTAGCAGACACGGAGAAGAATTCCCCCTCTCCCTCTCCAACGGTTTCTGAGGTGCAACCCTCTTCAGAAACGCCGACTCAACCTCCCAATCCCAGTAGTGAACTCTCAATCGATCTCAATCCGAACCCCAATCCACTGTTCTTGCCGACGAAACCCGAAGAAGTAAAAAGCGTCAGCATCGTTCCCCTGACTTTAGAACAAGCGATAGAATTAGCACAACGCAACAACCGACAGTTACAAATTGCCAGATTGCAACTAGAAGGCAGTCGCGCCACCTTAGCTGAAGCTCAAGCTGCTCTGTTTCCCACCCTGGACTTCCAAGTTCAAGGACAGCGTGCCTTAGATGCCGGGAATGAGTTGCAAGTGCAGGCGCAGCGAAAACAAGGCAATAGCAATATACGAGACGCGCAAACGGGTGTTGCTATCCTAAACAACCAAATTGAATTGCTGCAAGGAGAACTGGCCAAACCGGTTGACTTCA
>CAYTUO010000188.1:4453-5488 GCA_964441015.1 uncultured Pleurocapsa sp. | reverse complement strand
CGATCCAAGACAGGCGCAACAGAGAATCGCGCAAATTTCTCAACTTCAATTGCTACAGCAGCAGTTGCAACAGACACAACAGCAGTCCCTGTCTACTCAAGAGTCCGTTGCTAATCTGGAAAATTTTGCCACCACCGCTATTAATGGAACGGCTCAGCTAAATTATGCTATCTATTCCCCGAAACGGCAAGCTAGTATCGATATTGCAGCCGAACAAGTCCGTTTTTCCGAACTGGAGGTGAGGCGGATCGAGGATCAGTTGCGTCTGGATGTGGCCCTGGCTTATTACGATTTGCAACAAGCCGACGAAGATGTGCGAATTCTCGAATCAGATGTTCAAGATAGGCAACGTCGCTTAGAATTCATACAGATCATGTTGGATGCGGCTTTGGCGACTCGTTTGGATTTACTCAATGCTCAAGTAGATTTAGATAATTCTCTTCAGGAGTTGAGGAATTCTCAGGCACGACAACAGAGCGCTAGACGAAATTTAGCGCAATTCTTACAACTGCCGTCATCAGTTACGCCAAAAGCTGCCGATCGCGTAGAACTGCGAGGCACATGGAATTTATCTTTAGAAGAGAGTATTGTTTTAGCTTTGAAAAATCGGGTTGAGTTAGAACAACAGTTAGCTCAACGTCGAGAAAACGAGGGCAGGCGAGAGTTCGCACTAGCGGCCATCCGTCCCTCTGTGAGCCTGTTTGCTAGCTATAGCGTTCTGAACCTGTATTCAGACGATTCTAGCGATTTTGCGGCACGTGGGTTAGAAGATGGTTATGCTTTTGGTTTGAACTTTAGCTGGCGCTTGTTTGATGGAGGTGCTGCCTCGGCTGGGGCGCGTCGTGCAGAAGCGGGCATCGCGATCGCTGAACAACAGTTTGCTGATAATGCTAGCCTCATTCGCTTGAAAGTAGAACAGGCTTATTTTCAGTTGACCCCACAATTGGAAAACGTGCAAACTGCAACTGAAAGTTTAGGGAGGGCCAGAGAAGCACTTCGGGCTGCTCAATTGCGGTTTGACGCGGGGATAGATAC
>CAYTUO010000188.1:0-4443 GCA_964441015.1 uncultured Pleurocapsa sp. | reverse complement strand
TGCTAAAGTTCGCTTAGTCCGTGCCGAAAATAATTTGGTTCGAGCTAAACTGAGTTATAATCGGGCATTGGCTCAATTAGAAAGAGAAGTGAGCTTTTTAAATAATCCTGAAAGCAAGCAACCTCCTTCTAATGAGTAAATTTTGGCTCTTAATAGATAAACGTAAAGTTTCCCTAAAATTACTCCCAATTTTTGAAGAGTTTAGTCAAAATGGTTACAAAACTATATGACTGGTTACTTCATTAGATGGATAGGCTCGAAAATTTTAATATTTTTCTTTTTCTAGCATCATTTAAAATTCATCAATAATATATGGACGTTCAACAAGCTTTAGCCTTTGTTGACGCTTTGGTGTTTGCCAAAAAAGGTAAGCATCTCAGTGATTTGCAAAGGCTCCTGCTCCATGCTTCTTGGTCCGATCCGCGCCAGCGCTATGATGATATTGCCAAAGCCTACGGTTATTCGGTTAATTATCTCAAGCAAGATGTCGGGCCCAAGTTATGGCAGGTTTTGTCGGAGGTGTGCGGCGAGAAGGTTAGTAAAACCAATTTTCGCTCAGCATTAGAGCGGCGATCGCAACAGGTAGATGTGACGGCGGTTGTTGAAGAGAGTTCGCTCTTGACAAATTCTCAAAAAAATGCATCCAATACAAAAGCGTCTTCGCGATCGCACGTTGGCGAGACGATTAGTTATCAAGACTGGGGAGATGCACCCGATGTTTCCGTTTTCTACAATCGCACCCAAGAATTGGCTACCCTAGAACAATGGATAGTGGGCGATCGCTGTCGTCTTGTTGTCTTGCTAGGCATGGGAGGGATTGGAAAAACCTATCTCAGCGTTAAATTAGCTGAACAAATTCAGAGTCATTTTGAGTATTTAATTTGGCGATCGCTCGTTCAAGCTCCATCTTTACAACAATTGTCGCTCGACATCCTCAAATTTTTGACTCAAGGGGAGAAAAATAATTTACCCATCAGATTTGAGGAGCAAATTTCCTATCTGATTAATATTTTGAAAAAAAAACGATGCTTGTTGATATTGGATAATACCGAGACAATTTTAAGAAGTGGTGTTTTAGCGGGTCAATATCAAGAAGGTTATGAAGACTATAGAACATTTTTTCAGCGTCTAGGGGAGTGCAATCATAAGAGTTGTTTGTTACTTACGACGAGGGAAAAACCCAAAGAAATTGCCTTAATGCAAGGAGAAACTTTACCGGTTCGCTCTTTGAAAATAGGCGGATTAAATTTTCAGGCAGGACAAAAACTCCTACAACTAAAAGGGTGTTTTTTAGAGTCTGAAGAAGCTTATCAAGTTTTAATCGAAAAATATGGAGGGAATCCTCTAGCTTTAAAAATTGTTTCTTCAATAGCGGCTGATTTATTTAACGGAAATATTTCTAAATTAATTCAACACAAATCGTTAATTGTTGGAGAGATTAATGACATTTTAGAGCAACAGTTTAATCGTTTATCTGTTTTAGGGAAAAGTTTTTTATACTGGTTAACCATCAAGCAAGAACCCGTCAATGAAAGCGATTTGAGTACAGAAATTTTTCCGAGTATCTCACCAGGGCTACTCATTGAAACAATCCAATTGCTTTGGCATAGTTCTTTTTTAGAAAAAAAAAGTAAGAGTTTTTTCCTACAGCCCGTCGTTAGAGAATATTTACATAACAAACTAATCGAACAAATTATTGAAGAGATAGAAAGCGAAAATCTGGTTTTGTTAAACCAATATGCTTTACTTAAGGCAAGAGAAAAAGAATATATCAAACAAGCACAAATCAAGTTAATTGTCAATCCTTTATTAAATCAATTATTAAGCATCTATAAAACTGTAAAAAATCTTGAAATTAAATTCAAAACAATCCTCAAAAATTTACAAGAAAAAAACACACTAGAACCAGGATATGCTGCTGGAAATATCATCAATTTTTTGTGTCAACTGCAAGTCGATTTAACCGGATATGACTTCTCGAATTTAACAGTATGGTCTGGCTGTTTACAAAATACTAATTTACAGAATGTCAATTTTGCTCATGCCGATCTCAGTCAATCTGTATTTGCCAAACAGTTGACCAGTACTTTATCTCTTACCTTTAGTCGAGATGGAAAACTACTAGCAACCGGAGATGTTAACGGAGAAATTCACCTATGGCAAATCGCCGATCGCCAGCCAATCCTAAGCTGTAAAGGACACGCCGGTTGGGTACATTCTATCGCCTTTAGTCGAGATGGGAAAATCCTGTGTAGTGCCAGCAGCGACCACACCGTTAAATTATGGGACGTTGCCGATGGCAGTTGCCTCAAAACACTTACAGGACATAATCAGCGAGTTCGTTCAGTCGCCTTTGGTCGAGATGATAAACTTCTAGCTAGCGGCGGAAGCGACGCAACTATCCGACTCTGGGATCTGCAAAGCGGTCAATGCCTAAAAGTTTTGTCAGGACATGAAAATTTTATTTGGTCTGTCGCTTTCTCTTCCGATGGAGACATGATTGCTAGCGCCAGTGAAGATACCAGCATCAAACTTTGGGACGTTAGCACAGGTGAATGCTTGCAAACGTTATTAGAACATAACCGTTGGGTTCGTACAATAGAATTTAGTCGAGATGGTAAACTGCTTGCCAGTGGCAGTGGCGATCGCACAATAAAAATTTGGGAAACGAGTACTGGCCAATGTCTAAAAACGCTAACAGGACATACCCAAAGATTGCGATCGGTCGCCTTCAGTCCTGATGGCAAACTGCTTGCCAGTGGCAGTGGGGATCACACAGTCAGACTCTGGAATGTCAGTGACGGACAATGCCTCAAAACCCTACACGGTCATAGCAGTCGCTTAACCTCAGTAGCCTTTAGCCCTGATGGAACAATTCTAGCGACTGGCGGCGAAGATCGAGCCGTGAGACTGTGGGAAGTCAGTACAGGTAGCTGCATCGACATTTGGCAAGGTTACGGCAGTTGGATACAATCAGTCGCCTTCAGTCCCGACGGAAAAACCCTAGCCAGTGGCAGTGAAGATCGGACTATCCGCTTGTGGAATCTAGAGGAAGCTCAATCGGGAAAAACACCGCCAAGTTCAATTGCCTTAGAAGGACATCGAGGATGGGTCTGTTCTGTTGCCTTTAGTCCCGATGGCAGACTGCTAGCCAGTGGCAGTAGCGATTATAGTATCAAACTTTGGGATGTAGGAACGGGGAAATGCCTAAAAACTTTATTGGGACACACCCGTTGGATTCGTTCAGTTGCGTTCAGTCCCGATGGACTCGCCTTAGCCAGTTGCAGTGGCGACTATACTGTCAAGTTATGGGATATTGTCACGGGAAACTGTCTGACAACCTTACAGGGACACACGGGTTGGCTGTGGTCTGTTCAATTTAGTCCCGATGGTTGCACTCTGGCAAGCGCTTCTGAAGACAAAACTGTCAGGTTGTGGGATCTTCGCACAGGTAGCTGTATTAGAACTCTTTCGGGACACACTAGCTGGGTACAAGGAATCGCCTTTAGTCCCGACGGCAAAATTTTAGCCAGTGCGAGTTGTGATGGTAGCATTCGACTGTGGAATGTCGCTGCGGGGGAATGTTTCAAAACCCTATGGGGACATACTAGCTGGGTGCAGTCGGTAGCGTTTAGTCCAAATGGCGAAATCTTAGCCAGTGGTAGCTGCGATCAAACCGTGAAGCTTTGGAACTTAAACACGGGTAAATGTCAGCAAACGATACCTGCTCATCAAAGTTGGGTCTGGTCGGTGGCGTTTAGTCCTGATGGTAATATTGTCGCCAGTGGTGGTCAAGATGAAACGATCGCGCTTTGGAACGTTCAGACAGGAAAATGTTTAGAGATTTTGAGAAGCAAACGACCCTATGAAGGAATGTGCATTACTGGCGCTAAAGGTATAACAGAAGCTCAACGGGAAGCTTTAAAATCTTTAGGTGCGGTAGAGTTCGCTCTTCAACCAGCAGGCGAAGTTTTATACTAAAAACTGAAGATTTGCGATCGCTCGAAATTATGGATATTGCCAATTTAGGGACTTTGATACTCAGCCTGTTGCTGGGATTGATGACGTTTTTATTTATCTTTCGGATTGTTTTAACTTGGTATCCCCAAGCGGATCTCAATCGCCTTCCCTTCAATCTTATTGCTTGGCCCACAGAACTCTTTCTCGTTCCAGTCCGCAAAATTGTGCCGCCTCTTGGTGGGGTAGATATTAGTCCGATTATTTGGGTTGGAATCTGTACCTTGTTGCGAGAAATTTTGCTAGGACAGCAGGGAATTATTACGATGGCACTACATAATCAGTGATTGGGGATTGGGGATTGGGGATTGGGGATTGGGGATTGGTGATTGGGAGTGTGGGGAGCGTGGGAAGTGTGGGGGGACAAGGAAGAATATAGCGGTTTTCAATTGGGTGGCTCATAATAACAGCAGTGGGTAAACCAGC
>CAYTUO010000187.1:0-8573 GCA_964441015.1 uncultured Pleurocapsa sp. | reverse complement strand
AGCTTTGGTTGCATCCAAGACGTTGTTAGAAAACTTGGTGGAGAGTTCTGCTAACTCCAGTTGAATTTGGTTAAAGCGTTCCCGTTTTTCGCCTTCTAATCCCACTCCCGATAGTTCTGCATCGCGGATAGCAGCTTCTACAATGCGTTTTTGAGCGCTTTCGAGGCTATCCCATTCTTTCCCATTTTGCAACGCCTTAAACGCCTCATAAAGTGGCTTGCTCTGGCTGAGTTTGTTGCTAAATTGAACGACTTGAGGTTGTACGGTTTCGTAAGCTTGCCGCAATTCGGGGCTATTTTTCACTCCCATCAAGTGTCCCACAATTCCCCAACTCCAGGTTAGGCGTTCTCCGATTTGGGTGAGGGGTTCGACTAAGCCACTCCAGGTAGGGGTAACATTGGCTTCTAGGTTAGCAAGTTCTGTTTCTAGCTCAGTTAATAATTGAGTAATAGCAGGAACGACCTGTTCTGGTGCGATTTTGTCAAAGGGAGGAAGTCCTTTACCAATGAGCAAGGGATTGTCTGTCACAGTCGCGTTAGTCATGCTTGGGTAATTTCTGCAAATGTAGTTCACCGTGCCGTGGTTCTTAGTTTGAGTTCTGTTTTAAATCCTAGAAGCAATTTCTCTCAACTCCTCTACTATCTTTTTGTTCTTATGGCTTCTAGAGCCATAAAGTCTTGCTGAGAACAAGGTAATTATTTCTAAAACATCCTAGCGCGATCGAAGATCTATCTGCTTGGTATCGAGGGATCGGCAGCTATCGAAGGAATCTTAACCCTAACGTCTGCGACGCTTGATCTCATTAGGACGACTGCGAGGCGCAGAAGTATCTGTACCGGAACCGTCTAACTCGCGACTGACTTGAGCAAATACATCCCGTCGCAAATAAGGATAGTCGCCTATCCAAAGATCTTGTCTGGGGAGATAAATATCGGTAATTTTATCAATTCTGTAGAGATCCGGTTGCTTCGATAAAACTAACATTTCCGCAACTTGACCAGGGGCAATTCCCTTATAAATGCGGCGCAGGGGAGCTTGTATGGTAGCGCGAAATCCCGATTGATCTCCGACTTCTACGTTAATCCGCTTCTCTTTGTTTTCAATAAGGACTAATTGCCCCAGTTTATTGACGCTTTGTTCTTCTCTGACCAGTTCTTCAGTAATATATACATCCAGCACCCGACCTCGCCAAAAACCACTATAGGGAAAACGACGATAGGAAGCATTGCGAACGCTTGCCCAGTATACCGGACTCCATAACCAGTATAACCCGGCAATAATATCTAAGATAAGTTTGATGGCAAGCCATCCTTGGCCAAAAAGTTTTCCCAACAACCAGAACGTCGTCAAAGCGACCATAGAAATCAACAATCGCCGGATAAAATCTGCGGGTTTTCCCCAATAATAAGCATACTGAGGCCCCGTCGCGATCGCGGGGATAATTTGTTCAAAGGTCTGGCGAGTGATAGGGACTAGCATTAATTTCACTGAAAAAGAAATGGCAGGCGTATTTCCAGCATATCTGTCAGATGTTAGGGTTTCCAGTCTTAACAAAGATAAAATGCTTTTACCTAGAGATTTTTGATTGAAGTAGAGTAGTCGATCGCGTTTCAGTTGGACATCCCCACCACAGAAACCCAATACAACAAGAATGGGGAACCCACAGGGGAGAGGAGTCTCACTGTGGATGCGCTGAAGGAAGAGATTGCGGCTAACTGTAGTGACGGGACACTGCTAATCCTGCCGGAAGCGAAGCGACTGACGACTTCCATCCGCTACTGGCTGGAAGATTTGATGGCGAATGGGGTGGTGGTGGTCTGCTTCGCCGCTGCCAATCCGGGGCGGGACATCTTTCTGGAGATGTTGGAAGTGGAGTTGGAGTTGCCGAGCGCTGCCGAAGGCACTCGCTCCGCGAGACCGCACTATCAGAGAAGTGATGGAGGAGGAGGCACAGCGCCAGGGGTTGAACTTAGATAAGTCCCGTTTGGCTGCCCTTCAGCCCTTGGCTGGTAGGAATCCCATGTTAGCCCGCAAGGTGATCCGCAATGAGAAGCTGGGCTTGAACAAACAGGCGAAACCGGAACATACCCAGTATGTGGTGGTGATGCCCGTGATTGTGGCGGCACTGCTGGCTTTTGGAATTGTGCGGTTCGTGGGCTTGGGTACGGGCAATCGTGGCTTGTATTACTGTATTGTTTCGAGAAATCCTTGAGTTCACAGTCAATATTTAATATATTTTTGATTTCCTGTTGCATTGTCTTAGCAAGCTGAATATCATCTGTATGAAAATAACGAACTTGGTTACCATATTTATCAGGTATCAACTGAGATGGTCGAACAATCCATCCTTGTTCAGATAAGTGTCGTTCTAATTTATTAATATCTGAACGCAAAGACGAAGATTTATAGTGAATGTAAACAACTCCTTTTTTGTCCTTTTGATCCTTAATTATTTGCTCGTTTATCTGCTGATTAATATCAATGTTAGTTTCTATTTTTTGCCTTTCAACAGAGTCTTGAGATTTCTCTGCAATATGATGGCGGCTACCTTCTCCTTGGGAATGTACTTGCAGGACTTGAGCAGGCGATCGCCTCCTTCAGAGCCGAAGCGGGAAAATCCCTCTTTGGGTTATTGATAATTTCACCTCTCAGGCGTGAGGAATTCCGGCAACGGCAGATAATAGTGTTAATTAATAACTGATGGCGGTTGGCGATGAACCCATTAGAAGTACAACTCCCCCCAGACATTCCCGTTGAAGAAGCGCGGCTGCTGCTGATGGTCAAACTCTTTGAAACCGGAAAACTCACTCTCGGACAGGCAGCTTCCCTGGCAGGTTACTCCAAGCCTACCTTTATTGAATTGCTCGGCAAACTCGGCGTTCCGGTCATCGACTATCCCCCTGAAGAATTAGAACAGGAGATGGACTTTTGACTAGGGATGCTGTCACTAACAGCACTTGCTTGATTGGGCTGGAACGCATTGGGCGGCTGGACTTGCTGCCCCAAGTCTTCTCGACCGTGTTGGCCCCGCCCACAGTAGCGGCTGAAGTGCGAACTCCTTCAAGCTGGCTGAGGGTTCAACCCGTCCAAAATGCTGCCGCCGTCGCTACCCTGAAAACCCAAATGGATGCCGGGGAAGCCGAAGCGATCGCCCTGGCAATGGAACTGGGGGATGTCCTGCTCATCCTCGACGACAAGAAAGCCCGCCGCGTCGCCCAACAACTGGGTTTGAAGGTGATCGGCACGGTGGGAATGCTGCTGCGGGGGAAGCGCCAGGGAGTCATCGCCGAAATCAAACCGTTAATATCGGCACTGAGAAGAGCGGATTTCCGCATCAGTGAGGGGATTGTGCGAGAAGCTTTGCGGCTGTCAGGGGAAAATTGAGGAGGTTTTGATGTTTTTAGGTTTCATGGCGCTCACCCACTCGCTCATCGCTGCTGCTGGCACTTCTTTAATCCTGGCCACAGCCGACCCGATGGCATTGGGTTTGGCTATCCTGGGTTCCCAGCTTCCCGACATTGACACCACCACCCCAAATCAGTGAACAGTTGTCAGTTATCAGTTATCAGATGTATTGGTAACTGATAACTGGTAACTGGTAACTGATAAGCGATCGCATCCTTACAGCAGTTACAAGCTGCCTATCCCAATGCTGCCATCTACCTCAGTGGTTCGCTGACGGTGGATTTTCCTGAAGAGGTTAAGTTGCCGATTCTGCCTGACCAGTATCAGACCGTGAGTTTGTCGGGTGCGGCGGTCAATTTGGAGTATTGTGGGAGTGAGGGTGCGGTCTCGCGGAGCGAGTGCCTTCGGCAGCGCTGTTCTGAAAGACCAGTATGCTGTGGGGACGGTGACGGCGAAGATTGTTCAGCCTAGACCAGATGGTTAACTATTGTTTGACTCCCACTATGCCCAAACGAATCAAATTTTTGGCTTCAAATAAACAAGTCGGTTTGTCCAATTCTGCTTGCCTTGTAGATCCCATAAGGCTAAAAGCGAACGAATCAAAAGACCAAAATTGCTAGGGGGAATGGACTGATAATCGATAAAAATAACGCCACTATGACTTTTCTGAGCTTCTCCCCATTCGCACAAAAGCGGGGGAATCGTGTTCTGGTCGTATGTTACTAGGGTTAACTGGGCTTCGGTTGCCGCTTTTAAAACGATTTCATCCGAATCACCCAAATACCGACCTTCTTGCCAAGTGATTAAGGGAAAAACCAGGATTTCTGGACGTTTATGACTAATTTGTTCGGCAACCGTCGGAGAAATATGTTCATCTAATAAAAAAGATAGCATTTTAGCTATCCCCCGCTCGTGAGCGGGGAATCAGGAGAAACTGTAATCGTTTCCAATTGGGGTAAGAGCCGTTTTAGTGTCGTTTCATTGAGGGCTTGAGCATCGGCGATCGCGGTTTGCACTTCTGACTGATAGGCTTCGGCATAGAGCAAAGCAGAGCGTACCCATTCGAGGGGTCGATGAAAATGTGCCGCCGTTTTTTGTTCATCTAGCGCGTAGCTTTGAGCAATTTGAATTACTTCCCACAGAGCCAAACTGGAGTTTTTGAGGTAGGGTTGCCGCCCCAAAGGAGAATGGCGAAATTCAATATAGGGGAACTCGCTTTCTCTGAGGGATTCCTCAATTAAAATTGCGCTGGTTTCACTAGGGGTTTTTCCTAATCGGCGGGCAAACCGTTTGAGTCGTTCTGCGGTGTGATCGGGGAGTCGGGTACTAACAACTTGGGACATAAATTTTTTAAACTTTTAATTACACTGTTTACATTGTAACTCGGTTCATTGTCCCAATGCCATTTAAGGAATGACCGTTCATATAAGCTAGAACCGCGTCACGGCATATCATAGAAAAATAGCCGCATCGAGAGAGAAGCTATGGATGCCAACTTACTCCCAGTAAGCATTGTCAGCACCTATTTGAAGTGCTTGTCACCGTCGAATGAGCTAGGGTTACCTACATGAAGTTAGACCGGATCACCAGCAATCCCAATCGTATGAATGGGCAGCCCTGCATTCGTGACTTGCGCCTTACAGTTCGTCGGGTGCTTGAATTGCTGGCAACTTACCCCGATCACCAAGAACTGTTTCAAGAGTTTCCCGAACTGGAAGAGGAAGATATTCAGCAAGCCCTAATTTTTGCCTCTTCCTACTTGGACGATCGCATTGTCGAACTGCCTCAAAGCGATGAAACTGCTGCTTGATCAGGGCTTGCCACGCTCTGCGGCAACTTGATTATGTGAGGCTGGGATCGATACGATTCACGTTGCCGAGATTGGTTTGTCGGCAGCAGATGATACCGACATCCTTCAGAGAGCAAGAGATGATGAGCGTGTAGTTGTGACTCTTGATGCCGACTTCCATACTTTATTAGCTCTGAGCGCAGCGACTTCTCCATCCGTAATTCGCATCCGCATTGAAAGATTGCGTGCCCAAGCGTTGACCAATCTGCTCCTAACAGTTATTGGTGAGGTTGCAGAGGATCTAGAACAAGGAGTAGTCGTGACAGTTGAACCGAGTCGAGTTCGTCTGCGCCGCCTGCCGTTGGTGAAAGAGGGCTAACCAATCGTTACCGGAATTCCCGTCACCCCACTAACTCAAAACCCGCAAAATCTCCACAATAGAAGCCTTCTGGGTTTGCAGGTCTTGGATGGCGGCTACCTTCTCCTTGGGGATGTACTTGCAGGACTTGATCGGGCGATAAGAGGAGATAGACTTTTGACCAGAGATGCTGTCACTAACAGCACTTTCCTCGGTAAGCTTCCTAAAGCAGGACATTCTGGAGTGCTTTCTCAACCAAAGCGTTCAAGCTAATCCCTTCTTTTTCCGCTCTGCTTGCCGCTTGGCGATGTAAAGAAGGAGAAATCCGCAGATTGAAGCGACCAGAAAAAGGTTTATCTGGCGTTTTTCCCGTCTTCCGGCAATCTTCTAAATACTCGTCAACAGCAGCATGGAAAGAGCTTTCTAGTTCTTCTACCGATGAACCATTTTATTTGGATGAAGATGTTGATGTACTGGTAGCGAGTCTTTTACGCTCTCGTGGGTTTGAGGCGACAACAGCACATCAAGCAGGACAACTTGGCAAAACAGATGCTGAGCAATTGGAATATGCTGTGAGTCAGAGAGCAACTATCCTCACCCATAACCGGACTGATTTTGAGGTTCTTGCACGAGAATACTTCGAGCAGGAAAAGCTGCATTACGGCATCATTGTGGTAACGTTAAATTATCCGAATACACTCAGCCGAAAAAGAAAGCAAGACTATCTTGGCACAAGAGCGATCGCTACAACTAACTTCTACAATATCTTTTCTAACCCATAAACTAAAGATTTAAGTTGAGTGACTTTGCGGATGGCCAGAAGAACTCCAGGCATATAGCAAGCACGATCCATCGTATCGTGACGCAGAGTATAAATTTGACCGGGTGCGCCAAAAATAACCTCCTGATGGGCAATTAATCCAGGAAGGCGGACGCTATGAATGCGAATGTTGTCTCCTGTCACGCATCCTCTTGCACCTGTAAGGGTTTCGGTTTCTTTGACTGAAGTGCTATTGTAATTTTTACCCAGATCTGATAGCATTTGGGCCGTTTTTATGGCAGTTCCGCTAGGGGCATCGGCTTTCTGATTGTGGTGCAGTTCGATGATTTCTACGTGGTCGAAATATTGAGACGCTTGGATGGCGGCTTGTTGCAATAAAACCATCCCAATTGAGAAGTTGGGGACGATCAGACAACCCGTGCTGGCTTTTTCGGCAAAATCGGCGAGATCCTGGATTTGCTCCGGGGAAAGTCCGGTGGTTCCTACGACGGGACGAACTCCATAGGCGATCGCGCTGCGAACATTGTCATAAACGCCGTCAGGATGGGTAAAATCGACCATGACCCCCTGTACTTTCTCCTGCGTGGCAAGCACTAAAACGCTTTGCAAATCGTCAAGAATTGGCACTTCTAACTCACCGCATCCAGCGACTTCTCCGACATCTTGGCCGAGATAGTTGGGATTGCGGTCTACTGCCCCAACTAAGATCATATCTTCAGCCCCTGCTACGGCTTTAATCACTTCGCGACCCATTTTGCCTGCCGCACCGTTGACGACTACAGGGATAGGAGATTCATTTGCCATCATTTTTTGTTGATTTTTATTCTATTTACCGAGAATTTTGGGTTGAAAGCCTCGCCCTTTTAGGGCGACTTTCGTTGACCTGTGATAGAATAGTTACGTCAGATTTTGCGACGTAACCATGTTGGTATTTGAGGCAAAACTTGAGGGACTGAAAGAGCAGTACGAAAAGCTGGATGAAGCAATTCGTACTGCTCGTTTTGTTCGCAATTGTTGCCTGAGATACTGGATGGAGAACCGCGACATCGGGCGCTATGATTTGAGTGCATATTGTGCTGTCCTTGCTAAAGAATATTCTTGGGCAAACAAGCTCAATTCCCAGGCTCGACAAGCTAGTGCCGAAAGAGCCTGGAGTGCTATTGCTCGTTTTTTCGATAACTGCAAGAAAAATAAACCAGGGAAGAAAGGGTATCCACAATTCAAGAAAGAGCAAACACATGGTTCTGTAGAATACAAAACCACAGGCTGGAAACTCTCGGATTGTCGTAGATACATCACCTTTAGCGATGGTTTTGAGGCGGGAACCTTTAAGATGTGGGGAACCCGCGACTTGCATTTTTATCAATTGAAGCAGTACAAACGAGTGCGGGTTGTGCGTCGCGCCGATGGCTACTACGTGCAATTTTGTATCGACCAACAACGGTTGGAGAAAAGAGAGCCAACATCGAAAACAATTGGAATCGATGTTGGGTTGACTCATTTCTATACCGATAGCGACGGGCAAACTGTTGAAAATCCCAGATATCTCCGTAAAAGTGAGAAGTCTTTGAAGCGTCTTCAACGTCGTCTGTCCAAGACAAAAAAAGGCTCTAAAAACCGAATCAAGTTTAGAAATAAGCTGGCTCGAAAACACCTCAAGGTAAGTAGGCAACGTAAAGATTTCGCCGTGAAGTTGGCGAGATGCGTAGTCCGGTCTAACGACCTGGTAGCCTATGAGGATTTGAAGGTGAGAAACATGGTGAGAAATAGACATCTCGCCAAATCGATTAGCGATGCAGCCTGGACAACTTTTCGTACATGGGTTGAATATTTTGGCAAAGTATTTGGCGTGGTCACGGTTGCCGTTCCGCCTCACTACACCAGTCAGAATTGTTCTAATTGTGGTGAAGTTGTCAGAAAGTCTTTGAGTGTTAGAACTCATGTTTGTACTCATTGTGGACACACACAAGATAGAGACTGGAACGCTGCAAGAAACATACTTGAGATAGGACTCCGTACTGTGGGGCACACAGGAACGTTAATCGCCTCTGGAGACATCGACCTCTGTTTGGGTGGGGAAACTCCTCCAAATAAGTCGGGTCGTGGAAAGAGGAAGTCTAAACAGTGATGTTTAGAATCCCCGTCCGAAGTAGCGGCGGGGAGAATGTCAAGAATTAATAATTATTTTGTCATCTTATGGTGATCGCTGCATTCGTACAAGGCGTATTAGGGGCTTCTAG
>CAYTUO010000186.1:0-8599 GCA_964441015.1 uncultured Pleurocapsa sp. | reverse complement strand
CCAATCCCCAATCCCCAATCCCCAATCACCAGTCACCGATCGCCTAATTACAGTGATAAAGATAGTAGTAATAGCCAGAGACTTTGCTTTGAAAATTGGGGATTTGATCGCAGTTTCGAGTTTTTAATTCAGTTGAATCGACAGGAAAATTCACAAGCCATAATTGAAAGGGACGGGAAAATTGTTTTAGAATCCGATCAAGTGTCTGGAAGGCTACTGGAGTATCGCCAAGTTGGTGAGCTAGAAGAAATTGAGGCGATCGCTCTAATGGATGAGAGAGCTTTTGAAACTCCCAAGCCAGGCCTATCATCTCTCCGGTTTGTTCGTGGGTTTTGTGGAAGTTGGCAATTAAGATTGGCGTATCTGAAGAAACGAGTTGATGAGCTTCTCGCATGGTAGCAACGACGAGATCGGGGCGATCGGGTTTTTGAAAACCAAAATCTGAGATGACAGTCAATCCGCCTAATAAACTCATCAGGAAAACGACGACAACCGCATTTTTACCTCTGGCGGGGAATCTGAAGGCAAAATGTTTAACCGAAGTATCTTGCCAGGTTTGAGCGAGTCCTGTTGCCATGAGCAAGATAAAGGCGGGAAAATAGATAAATTGGTAGCGAGCGGCTAAAGATAAATCCGTACCCAAGGCATAAGTCACCAAGAGAATAAGCGCGATCGCCCCAAGGACAAATCCGCCAAAAAGCTGAATGGCTAAGCGAGTTGAGGGTTGCTGCATTTGTACTCGAAGACTACGAACAACGGTCGGCGTTAACCAGATTAGAATCAGTAAGACAACAGTTGCAGACGCGATCGCGACGGGAAGTGGCGTACCTTCTACGGGTAAGAGAAAGAGCATCGTTATCATCCACGCTAGCTGTCGCCCAATCGGTTCGAGAAAAGCCACCCCCAAATGCTGACTGTCGTAAATCCAGTTGATTAAGGTATTATCAGGGATTCTGCGCCATGCAGATAACCAAACCGCCCCCCCTATCGCTGTCCCTGCAACGGCCGCGTAAATCCTCAGCCAATGAGACGGAAAAAAAGCCAACCAACCGAACTTTTTAATCCTTTCGACTTGCAAATCTGTCAGCCAGACTCCCAATAAAACTACCATTTGAGCCATCAAAGTCAGGGCAAAAAAGTAATGAGTGGCAATTCCTAGACTATTGACTCCTATCCAAACCAAGACTAGCCAAATCGGTAGGGGAATGCGGTGTTGTATGTGCCGCACTGCGACGACAAGACATCCAAGCGATGCAATAATCCAAAGAATGGCTAGGGTGTAATGACGAGCGTCTTGCGCTAAATAAATAGCAAAAGGGGAAACCGCCATCAAAGCCGCAGCGAGTTGGGCAACTAAGCGGGAACGAAACACTAGCCAAACCAAGCCGAAGATAGCGGGAATTGAGATTGCCCCAAATAGAGCGCTGAGCGATCGCGCCACCCCTAGAGAAACCAGTTCTTCCTTCCCGCAAAGGAGTTTCAACCACAGATGAGTGAGGAGAAAGTAGAGAGGGGGATGGGTACTTTCTGCCATTAAACGAGCGATAACGTCCTGCGGTTGGGTGATGCTATCGACTTGTAGGGGTAATAACAGGAAATCTGAGGAAATAACGCGATCAAGGGGAACTGTGCGAAAACTATGACCCAGGCTAAATACAATTGTCGCCCATTCATCAGACCAAGGCGGCTTAGATTCTAGATGATAAAAGCGCAAACCAGTCCCCAGGATTAGCCACCCTAAAAGCAACAACCAGTGAAACCAGGTATTCCTATCTTTAAAACCAGGGGAAGAAAAGCTGAACATATGAAATAGGGCAAGACTCTATCGATCAAGCACTAAAATACTTCGCCAGGGGATGATAGGCAATAATGGCTGTTGTAGATTGTTCGGGATATAGCTGTTCGCTTTCATCCATGTACATATTAATGCGATCGCACTTCAGTAAATCCAATTGCTTGTATTGATCCTGTATATTCGGACAAGCCGGATAACCAAAACTGTAACGAGATCCCTGATATCGTTGTTGCAAAACATCTCGAATATTATTGGGTTCTTTATCTCCAAATCCTAATTCTCGACGGATCTTAGCATGGGTCAATTCTGCTAGTGCTTCTGCTGTTTGTACTGCCATGCCGTGATAGTACAGATAATCAGTATATTGATTTGAATCAAATAGTTGTTTAGCTACTTGTGTGGCAATTTCTCCAACTGTTACCGCTTGCATGGGAAATACATCAATCATGCCGGATTCTTTTGGGGCAAAGAAATCAGCAATACAAAGGCGACGCGAGGATTTTTGGCGAGGGAATTCAAAGGTAGCAATGGGTGCTAAATTCTCTGGAATCTTCCCTTCTGCTTGAATAATTTCTGGATCGTAGACATACAGCGTATTTCCTTGAGATTGACAGGGAAAATAGCCATAAATGACTGTCGGATGCAACAAATTTTCTTGAATAACTCGTTGCTTCCACTCTTCTAAAATAGGATGAACTTTTTCGGTTAAAAATTGGTCGTATTCTTCCCTAGATTGTTCTTTAGGTTTACGGAATTGCCATTGTCCTACTAATAAAGCTTGCAAATCTAAATACCCGAAGACTTCTTTTAAAGAAATTTCCTCTGGTTTGATAATTTTTGTTCCCCAGAATGGAGGCGTAGGGCGATCAATATTTACTTCAATTGCTTCAGAACGTCTTGTATCTATTTCTTGGAATCGAGCTTCTTTTCTGTCCGAGCTATCGATAATTAATGTATCGGTATTGACTTGATATTCTGGTTCTTTTTCTTGACGAGTTACTTTGTTATTCTCTTCGGCATATTCTCCTAAAAAGCCTTGAATGTCATCCCATTTACCTGCGGCTTTTGCAGGCATCAATTTATCCATAAAATGAAGATCGGCAAAGGCATCTTTTCCATAAACAACACGACCTTTATAAGTATTCTGACAGTCTTCATGGACAAATTTCGGCGTTAACGCTGCACCGCCTAAGATAACGGGAACGGTTATATCTTGTTCGTTGAAAACTTCTAAATTTTCTTTCATAAATGCCGTCGATTTGACCAATAAACCACTCATCGCAATACAATCGGCATGATGTTCTTTGTAAGCTTGAATAATATTTTCAACTGGTTGCTTAATTCCTAGATTAATGACTTTATAGCCATTATTGGAGAGGATAATATCTACTAAGTTCTTCCCAATGTCGTGAACGTCACCTTTGACAGTAGCAATTACAAACGTTCCTTTTCCACTTCCATTGCTGTCTTGCTTTTCCATAAATGGTTCTAAATAAGCTACCGCCGCTTTCATGGTTTGTGCAGATTGCAAGACGAACGGTAACTGCATTTGTCCCGAACCAAATAAGTCTCCTACAACTTTCATTCCATCTAATAGGAATGTATTGATAATATCTAAGGGAGGATATTGCTTGAGTGCTTCTGCTAAAGCTTCGTCCAGACCAATTCTTTCGCCATCAATAATGTGACACTTCAATCGTTCTTCTACCGGTAAGTTAGCATCTGCTGCTTTATCGCGCTTAGTGGTTTTTCCTGCGAATATTTCTGTTAGTTTAGTTAGGGGATCGTAAACACAAATATCTCCTTCAAATCGACGGCGATCGTAAATTAAATCTAGACAAATTTCTTGATGTTCTGGTTCAATTTTTGAGAGCGGTAAAATTTTACTGGCACTCACGATCGCAGCATCTAAACCCACTGTCATTGCTTCATGCAAAAAGACAGAATTTAATACCTGACGTGCGGCAGGATTTAATCCAAAAGATACATTAGAAACCCCTAAAAGAATATGACATCCTGGCAATTCTTCTCGTATGCGACGAATCGCTTCAATCGTTGCTTTGCCATTTTCTCTATCTTCTTCAATTCCTGTAGAAACGGGTAGCGCCAGGGGATCGAAAAAGATTTCCTGAGAAGGAATTCCGTATTCAACAGCAGCATCATAAGCGCGTTTAGCAATTGCAAATTTCTTGTCTGCTGTTCTTCCCATTCCCTCTTCATCAATAGTACCGACGACTACACCAGCACCATATTTTTTCGCCAATTCTAAAACTTTTAAAAATCTTTCTTCGCCGTCTTCATAATTAGTAGAGTTGAGAATCGATTTCCCGCCAGCAACTTTTAATCCTGCCTCCATTTTTGTCCATTCTGTAGAGTCCAACATCAGAGGCAAAGTCACATTATTCACTAAACGAGAGACTAATTCGTGCATATCTCGCACGCCATCTCTTCCTACATAATCTACGTTAACATCGAGTACGTGAGCGCCTTCTTTGACCTGACTTTTGGCTAGAGAAACTAAACTATCCCAATCTTCTGCATTCAATAAATCGCGACATTTTTTAGAACCGCTAGCGTTCAATCTTTCTCCAATAATCAAAAAAGAATTATCTTGAATATAAGGTTGAGTACTGTAAATCGATGCTGCCGAAGGTTCGTAATGAAAATGGCGTTCTTTTGGCGTTAAACTTTGAGCAATTTCTGCTAATGCTTGAATATGATCGGGTCGAGTTCCACAACAACCGCCAATAATTTGCACTCCCAAATCTTCGACAAAGTGCATTAATGCCATTTTTAATTCCATTGGAGTCAATCGGTAGTGCGCTTTGCCACCGACGTTTTCTGGCAAGCCAGCATTAGGAATACAGGAAATAATAAAAGGAGAGTTTTCAGAAAGATATTTAATATGTGACTTCATTAAATCGGGCCCAGTAGCACAATTGAGACCCAAAATATCAATCGGATAGCGTTCTAAAATTGCCAATGCTGCCCCAATTTCCGTTCCTACCAGCATAGTTCCCATCGCTTCCATTGTGACAGAAACCATGATAGGAATTCGACTTACTTTATTCTCAAAAACTTCCTCTATTGCATTTAAAGCCGCTTTAATTTGTAAAACATCCTGACAGGTTTCTACAATGAATAAATCGACACCACCGTCATAGAGTCCTTCTACTTGTTCTACATAAGCATTTTTGAGCGTATCGAAGTCAATATGTCCCAATGTAGGAAGTTTGGTACCAGGGCCCATCGAACCTGCAACAAAGCGAGGTTTTTGGGGAGTAGAATATTCGGCGGTGACTCGCTTTGCCAACTCTGCGGCGATTTTATTGAGATAGTAAGCCTTGTCTGCTAGATCGTATTCTGCCAATACAATAGAAGTCCCTCCAAAGGTATCGGTTTCAATTACGTCTGCACCCGCTTGCAAAAAGCCTCTATGCACCTTTTCTACGGCTTCTGGTTTAGTATGTACCAGATATTCGTTACATCCCTCATATTGCGGCCCGCCAAAGTCTTCTGCGGTCAAATTTTGTACTTGTAGGTTAGTTCCCATCGCACCATCGAAAACGAGGACGGGACGTTCTGGACTGCGGAGGCGATTGAGGAAAGAACTGTTCATAGCTGACAAAGGGTTGTAAGGAGCAATGTAAGTTAGGCTTTATCTGTTTCTTCGATCTGGTGTTTTTTATCATTATTGTCCAAAAGTCTAGAAGTTTGGGAGGATGTCATGGAAAGAGTTTTCACAGAAGGATACGCCAGGGCTGAGGATAGTCCCATCATCCGCATGACGACAGCAGAGGCGCAGGCAAATTTGACTGATTATGAACTAAAGGGTCTTTTAGATTCAGCTATACAACGATCTAAAAAACTTGTCGAAAGTAATTACAAAACAGCATATGGCTTATAATCATTGCCTATTGTCAGAGACAATTTTGGCAATCTAATTAGCAGATTTTCAGGGCAATTGCTAATAACTTTTTTTTCATTTTTACTTACAAACACTTTCTTAAAGTTTTTGTAAAGAAGCTCAAAACCTCTAGACTTTTGGCATAGCTATAGCTTATAACGAATTAGTACCTGAAATTATCAAAGTAGATATATATCAATATTTTTAGGATTTAAAAAAGTATTTAAGCTTTCTAAAATCCTGTTTTTTTAGACAAACATAATTTAATTGTCAAAAGACATTCTTTTTTTGCTGTCAATTCAAACAATACAGAGCTTAAGATTTGCTGAATAAATAGACGATTAGGTTTAAGGCTAAATAACCCAAAATATCGATTGTTGATTGTCGATCTATCGCTTGAATTTTTACTTAGGCTGATGTCCTGCAACCATGAAAAAAATAGTTAGTTCATCCGAAATTCTGATTCCCTATCTAACATCTAGCTCTAGTGTTAATTTCCAGAAAGGAGATATTCCAGAATGCCCAATACCAAATCCTAGTTCCGCTATTCGTGCTAACAGTTATTTCTTTGGACATCCTCAATGGGCAAAAAACTACTTTGAAACCTGTCATCGCGATGATAAATTCAAAGAACTCTGGCAAGCGGCTGGGGGAAGTTGGGATGACAAAATCGTAGTCGATCTAGGCTGTGGTCCTGGCAACCTGTATGCAACTTTGGGAGGCTCGCCGCGAGTCCTCATCGGTGTCGATATCAGCCGTGGCGCACTGGAAATGGCTCAGCAAATCGGCTACACACCTCTGTTAGCAGATGCTCATTGCCTTCCATTCATTTCTGGTTTTGCCGACTTAGTTGCTCTTAACGCCACATTACACCATTGCGATGATATGGTTAAGGTTTTGGCAGAAGCCTCTCGTCTAGTACGTCCTGGGGGAATGCTTATTGTCGATCGCGATCCTCAACTGACTGCCTGGAACTACAAAGGTCTTGTAAAATTGATGTATCAAATCCGCTTACCAATCTATAAGCTAATTTTGCGGAATTTGTATATCCCAGATGACGAAAGGTTTAGTCTGCTGGCATCAGAGACTCATCACCGACCTGGTGATGGGGTCACAGAAACGTTTTTTCGCCAAACTTTAGAACCTTTAGGCTTTACAGTCAAACTCTATCCCCACAACCATACTGCTGGGGCTGAAACATTGCAAGGGAATCGGGGTCGCTTTCCTCATTGGAGATATCCATTAGGTCAGTGCCTATCTGGAATAGACCCCAATTCGCCAGAAGCAGCATTATCTCTGATGTGCATTGCTACACTTAACGGGGAACTTCAATCTTAATCTAAGCCAAAATTTGACATTAGCTAAGGCTGCGATCGCACTCTGATATTTATCCTAATTTTCACTTTTTAAGAGTAAAGCTTCGCTAATTTCCTTCCATCCAAGCGAGACATTGCTGCATTTGCTGCTTCATCGTTTCCCGATTGGCATGATAGCGACGACCGTGACCCGGTAAGATCCATTCAAAGGTATAGTTAGCTAACTTGTGCATGGATTTGACTTGTTCTGGCCAGGAATACCAGCAATAGCGGCGAAACGCATAGAGATGGTTGAGAGAGGGAGACCAGGCGAGGTGGTCGCCAGTAAAGAGAAATTTTTGACGGTAGAGTAAAATGGTGTGACCTTTTGAATGTCCAGGAACGGGGATAATTAATACATCTGGGGCAAAATCTATCGCTTCGCTTCCAGAAAGCTGAATTTCTACATCTTTTGTGCTGGATGTAATGTCGTCGCTGTGTAGAATGCGATCGCACTGAAAATGTTCTTGAAATTTTCGATGATCTGCCACGTCATCCCGATGGGTTAAGTACAGATAGCGCACGCCTCCCATTTCTTCTAACCGCTTGACCAACGGAGGGGCAAAACGAGGAGAATCAACTAAAATGTTGCCTTCTGGTCGTTGAATCAAATAGCTGGCCGCAGCGTAGGAATCTTCAGAATGATAGCCGCAGTGATAGACATTATCTTCAATCGGGATGGGAATACTTTGCTGTGCTGCTTTAATATCCTTGGGTTTCTCTACTGTACCAATAGACGCTGTCGGACAGGACAAAAGTGCCTGCATTGCTTGCAACTGTTCGATTTCATTGCTAGGTTGATGATAGACAGCCGATTGCTCCCCCGAACGATGAAATACTTCTGGTGCCATCCAGCGACAAGTATCGCAGTCAATGCAGGTGGAATCGACATAAAAGTTGCCATCAACGTTTTCAAGACGACGTTGTTTGAGTTGAGCCATTGTTTTCTATCTCTGATTTTTTAAGCTGTTTATCTAAATACAAAATCTTGTGCCTTTCGTTAAAAGACACAACAACACGATTGAGTTTTATGTAGTGGTTATTGTCATCTACATATTAAAAAGAGTTTGACACAAGCGACTCACACTCACCTACCGAAGAGAATGAGCGATCGGCTCGTATCAAACCTGTTTAATTATTTATCTTAAAAATTTCGTTTTTCCCCTCTTTTTAGAGGCGTTTAGGGAGCGATCGCGATTAATCCCACCAATTCTGCTTAAAACTAGAAAACCTGACGAGAAACCAATTTTTCAATATTGGCTTGAGTTTCCTGCAAAAGCTTTTCTCGGCTATCGCTACTGGCTTGTGTAAAGCTTGGCACTAAATTGCGAGCTTGTAAAGCCATGTGAAGCTGTAGCTGTGCTACGTACTCACTAATGTCTTCATGAAAAATTTCATTTTCAACTGGAATAACGCGCACGGTCAAAGTGTCCTCCTTGCCTGAACTTGCTTAACTAGCCGACCTCCATAGAAATTATCATAGCTGTCCTCACTATTCATCCATTCGTCCCAAAAGTTTACATATTTCTCAACAGAGCTTAA
>CAYTUO010000185.1:0-8671 GCA_964441015.1 uncultured Pleurocapsa sp. | reverse complement strand
TAATTTAAGATAACCTATCTCTAGATCTCCCAATCACTAATCACTAATCACTAATTTGAGGATTTTCTGATTCTATTAAAAGACTGCGAATAAATCTAACAAAAGCTTTTTGTATTAATCCTTCGGCAATTTTTTGACCCATCTCCTGAGTTTCTGACTTAGTTAATAGTTGAGTGAGGACGGGAACAAAGTGCAACGGCTCGAAACCTGGCGTTTCTTGTAAGATTTTCCAGATATTTTTGATATGTTCTGTAGTTTGAGAGTTTTCTCTCAATTCTAGTGGCGTTTCTTGAACAGCTAATCCGACTTGTTCGCGTATAGCAACTGAAAAACTAAACCAAGTACGACGACCAAAAAGATCGATCGCATTGACCATTTCATCGACTAATTTCTCCCGAATAAATGTGCCGCGATCGGAAAAGAGAAAATTAACCGCTTGTTCGATCGCCTTATTCAAATTGTAATCGGGAGAATTTTGAGCATTTCTTAATAAATTTTCTAGACGATTCCAGCGAAAACTTCCCTCTTTGAACAAAAGATCGCGTAAAGAAGAGCGTAACTCTGGCGAAGGATCGGTTAGGAGACGTTTAGCAATATAAGGATAGGCTTTACTGAGGACTTTAAAATTAGGCTCGATCCCGATCGCAATTCCCTCCAAAGTGACCATAGAGCGAATAATTAAGGCATAATAAGCCGGAACTCGGA
The DNA here is from genome assembly GCA_964441015.1 of uncultured Pleurocapsa sp. GTDB lineage: Bacteria > Cyanobacteriota > Cyanobacteriia > Cyanobacteriales > Microcystaceae > Hydrococcus. The sequence goes on along the minus strand of CAYTUO010000185.1, from coordinate 7,966 downwards.
AGGGAAATTCATACATCATGGCCGACATTTGATCGGTGATGCTTTTGAAATTTAGCTCCGCTACGCTAGCACCTAAAGCATTACCAAATACCTGGGATAGTGCTGGAATAATGGGTCTTAAATTAGTATCGGGTTTGAGAAATTCTAACTTGACATAATCATAGGCCAAAGCTTCAAAATCTCGGTTCACCAAATGAACGACAGCTTCAATTAATCCATAGCGCTGATAAGGTTTAATATTACTCATCATGCCGAAGTCTAAATAAGCCAATTTTCCATCGGTTGTAGCTAAGAGATTTCCTGGGTGAGGATCGGCATGGAAAAACCCATGTTCTAATAATTGACGTAAAGAACAATGAACCCCAACTTCTACTAGATGAGTCGCATCAATTCCTTTGGCTTGAACTTCTTGAATATTTGTTAGTTTAGTGCCCTCAATCCACTCCATTGTCAGGACGCGCCGTCCCGTATATTCCCAGTAAATTCTAGGCACGTAAATCTCAGGAAGATGTCCGTAGAGTTCGGCAAATTTTTCTGCATTTTTGCCCTCTTGACAATAATTCATTTCTTCAAAAATTCGGCTAGCAAGTTCGTCAGTAATAGCGACTAAATCGGAACGCACTCGCTTGATATTTTTCTGCACCCAGCCAGCTAGAGAACGCATGAGATAAATATCTAAAGTAATGCGGCCAATCAGATCGGGACGTTGAACTTTTACAGCAACTTTTTCTCCGGTTTTTAAGCGACCTTTATAGACTTGTCCCAAGGAAGCTGCCGCGATCGGTTGCTCAGAAAGTTCTGCATAAACTTCTGCGGGTTTTGCGCCTAATTCTTCTTCAATGAAACGATAAGCTACTTCATTGGGAAATGAAGGCAATTGATCTTGTAAAGTCGTCAATTCTTGAAGATAAACTGGAGGAACGAGATCGGGTCGCGTCGAGAGAGCTTGTCCTACCTTAATATAACTAGGGCCCAAATTCGTTAAGATTTCTCTCAGCTGAATCGAGCGTTTCTGCTGATTTCGTTCCACTTTTCCCCTAATTTTGTCCATCCATAGTCTGAAGACAAAAAAAGCAAACGGTACGCAAATCTCAATCAACCGTCCCAGCACTTGTAGAGGACGCTTGTCATAGTAAATCTTGATCGCGTCTGGATTGTAGTGCCAACTCTCAGGAGATGTATCGCTTATAGGGCCTAAGTTTTCTCGATGCTTTTCTGGGATGTGGAGAGGCTGAGATTCATTGGCGATAAGCGCTTGAGACTGCGATGCTGGAAATAGGGGTGTTTGAGGCATAAGCTTGAGTCTAGACATTAAGGACTAATACTTTAATCAATAAAAGGGTAGGATAGTATTTGCATGGTCGCTTTGTAAACTATTGTAACAACTTCCCTCTCAGGTCATCTTGGTAAATTTAGCTAGGATATAAGTTTTCAGCATTCACAAGTCAGAATTCACAAATCATTGAAAATGCTTTCTTGGTTGCGGATAAAAAACTTTGCTTTGATTGACCAGTTAGAACTGGAGTTCAGTCAGGGGTTGACTGTGCTGACGGGGGAAACGGGTGCAGGAAAGTCGATTGTTTTGGATGCGATTGATATTGCCTTGGGGGGTAAAGTCAATAACCGCTTAATTCGTCAAGGCGCTCAACAGGCGATTGTAGAAGCAACGTTTCAAGTTAATTCCGAGGTTCGAGGATGGCTGCAAGAACAAGAGATCGACCTTTTAGAGGATGAAAGTGTAGTTTGCAGTCGCGAATTATCTATTGCAGGGGAGTCTTGGCGATCGCGTTCTCGCGTCAACGGCATACTCGCTAATCGTCAGTTAATGGCCAAATTGCGCGATCGCTTGGTGGAAATTACTGCTCAAGGACAAACTGTACAATTAATCGATTCCAGCCATCAAAGAGAGTTACTGGATCTCTATGGTGGCGAATCCCTCTTACAACAGCGTCAAGTCGTTACCTCTGCCTACGAAGTGGTTCAAGCAACGGAGAAAGCCTTAGAAAAGCGCCGTCAATCGGAACAGCAACGACTGCAAAGGCTAGATTTACTCGAATACCAACTCAAAGAATTAGAATCGGCTCGCCTAAGCCATCCAGAGGAACTCGAACAACTCGAACAAGAACGCGATCGCCTTTCTCATGTCGTCGATTTGCAACAGTTGAGTTATCAAGCTTACCAGTTACTCTATCAAAATGATAGCGAACAGCCTGCCGTTGCCGATCTCTTGGGACAAACGGAGTCAATTCTCTCTAACATGGCAAGGTTTGACGAGGGAATTACACCAATCCTGGAAATGATTCGGACGGCATTAAATGATGTGATCGAAGCGGGACATGAAATTAATGCTTATGGTGATAGTTTAGAGGCCGATCCCGAACGACTGACAGAAATTGAAGAAAGAATTCTTTTACTGAAGCGAATTTGTCGCAAATATGGCTCTACTTTAGCTGAGGTAATTGCTTATTATCAAAAACTGCAACAAGAACTCGCCGAATTAACTGATAGCGGTCAATCGATCGAACAATTAGAAAAAGAAGAGCAAATCGCCCAAGAAAATTTAAACACGACTTGTCAAAAGCTAACTAATTTACGACAACAAGCGGCTGCAAAATTGGAAAACCAGTTAGTCAAAGAGCTAAAACCTTTGGCAATGGAAAAAGTCGTTTTTACTTGTCAGATTACGCCTTGTCCTCCCAGTGCATCTGGAGCAGACCAAGTAGTATTTTACTTTAGTCCCAATCCAGGAGAAAAAATTCAACCGCTTGCCAGTACCGCTTCTGGCGGGGAAATGAGCAGATTTTTACTAGCGCTAAAAGCGTGTTTTTCCGACGCTCAAAAGCAATCGGGAACGTTAATTTTTGATGAAATCGATGCAGGTGTATCGGGAAAAGTTGCCCAGGCAATTGCCGAAAAACTCGATCAATTAAGTCAAAAACATCAGGTTTTGTGCGTTACTCACCAACCTTTGGTCGCAGCGATGGCGGATACTCATTTTCGGGTAGAAAAGCAAATTGTTGAAGAATTGCCTCTAGCCATGCCAGAGAATAACGGTCAACTTCATCTACCAGAAATTCGGACAGTTGTGCGAGTAACAGCACTAGAAAATCATCAGAAGCGAAAAGAAGAACTGGCGCAGCTTACGGGAGGACATTCAGCAGAGGACGCGATCGCGTTTGCCGAGTCTTTGTTGACAAAAGCCAAAGCCTATCGTTCGGGAGAAAATCGGAAAAAGTAATTTAAATCTTATGAGACTGATTATTGTGGTTGTTCAACAAGATTTGATATTATTTAGCTAAAATTAAGTCATCGTGATTAATAAATAAAAAAACTAATGTATAAGAACTATGGCAAAGGCTACTACTAACATTAGCAAGTCAATGCCAGAAAAACTTCCTTTTCTGGAGGCAATTTGCTGGCAAACTGAAAACGTCTATCGGTTTGCTCCTGAGCAAATGTTGAGCCGTTACGAAAGAGGTTGGAAATATCGTAATCTGTTCAACAATCTTGAGGGTAAAGAACTCGATTTTTTAAAGCAACTTGCAAAACAGTATAATTCTTGGTTGCAATCCGAGCTATGAGCTTTAGATTGGATTGTCACAACAAAATTCTAACAATTCTTCAAAGTTTCAATACCGAGCTTCTTAATCAAAGTTTTGCCTATTTTGGAGGAGGGACTCGGATTGCCCTTGATTTTGAAGAATATCGTCGGAGTAAAGATATCGATTTTATTTGTCCAGTTTCTTCTTCAGGTTATAGACATCTTCGTACCGTTATTTATGACAGTGGTTACAAAGCTTTATTCGGCGATCTCAGTCAAATTCAAATTGGTCATAGTACTACCGATCAATATGGAATTAGAATGCTCATTATTGTAGATGATATACGAATTAAAACTGAAATTATCGCAGAAGTTCGTTTTGAACTCGATCCGCCAAGATATCCAAAATGGAGTTCTGTCCCTTGTTTGAGTATTAATGATTGCTTTACTGCTAAATTGTTAGCAAATAGCGATCGCTATATGGATGACAGTGTTGAAGCAAGAGATTTAATCGATCTAGCTGTTCTTAGACTTCACTTTCCTATTCCTCAATCAGCAATTAATAAGGCAGAAAATGCCTATGAAGTGATGCGTCCTCTAAAAAAAGCGTTACAAAGTTTTCAAGAAAGACCAGAATTTAGAGATAAGTGTTTTGTTAGTCTTCAGATTGATGATTCTCAAATTCCCAAAATTATAGATGGGATCGATCTTTTGGCTGAAGATTTAGAATTGGTTAGTACTGAAAGAACTTTCAAAGAGCAGCACGATCTCTTTGATATATAGCAGTTTTCATTTTGATGAGGTACAGAAGCCCTAATTTTAGGGAACACTTAACACTTAACAGGGAACAAAATCGATGTACTTCACTCGACTGAGAAACGCTATATGATATGTAGTCTTCAAGAAAACTTGCTATTTTGCAAAACTCAATAGAATAACTCGAAGACAAAAACTTTGCCTCCGAATCTATTGAAATTTATTGTAATGCTTAACGCACAGTTCCCCGCAAAGACTCAGCATCAACTGGTTTAATTAAATACAAAAGCAACAGCTCCCAGAAAATTCCAGTTATTAACGGTAATTTGCGGAAAAACTTGACTATTTTGAGTGCATTACTTTGTGCGATCGCTTTCAACTTGAGGTTGCGATCACAACACCGTTTCATGCGTTGGAAAAATTCGGGATGGTCAACATTCAGAACGGTTGGGAATGACCGTGCTGCCGTCTCGTTAGTCTTGCGAATGACTTCAGTATCAAATTCCGTCGGCTCTAATCCTAGTGAGTGATAGAAGCCTGCCCGTTCCTGAACGGTTAAACTGTGGGTAGCAAAGACCGATAAAAGGAAAAACCGACTCCACAACCGAGCTTTCCAATTGTTCCAGAGTTTGGGTTGCGATCGCAGCAGTGCATTAAAGATATCCCCGTGACGGTTTTCATCCTGACACCAACTCTCAAAATAATTGAATAAAGGATAAAACTGGTTCTCTGGGTGCTTTTCCAGGTGGCGGTAAATAATGATGTAGCGCCAGTAGCCAATTTTTTCTGAGAGGTAAACCGTATAGATAACCCACTCCAGCGGAAAGAACGTATAGGTACGGGTTTTGGTCAGGCGAGCTAAGTCTAAGGAGCGGTTAAAGTCCCCCATCGCCTTATTGAGAAATCCCGCATGGCGAGCCTCATCCCGCGCCATCAGGTGAAAGATTTCTGCCAGCAGAGGATTGCGCTTTTTGAGAGAGCGAGATAACTCCTTAAACAGCAGAAAACCGGAAAATTCTGAGACACAGGAGCGTTCTAGATAATCAATAAAGGAGTTGCGCGTTTGTTCGTCAAGATTGTCCCAAGTCTGCTCAAATGCTTCATCGCGCACGAAATGGTGGCGGTTGTAATCGGTTCGCATCTCTTCCAACATAGCCTTTAGCTCGGTTTCCTGAAGGGAAAGATCCAGGTTCGCTGCGACTTCAAAGTCTGTCGTGTAAAACCGAGGCGTGAGGATGGTTTCCTGAGTAGCGGCTTTCTTACTGGGCTTGACTTCTTCTGGGGTGGGTTTTGATAAGGTATTGACCATGAGTGCAATTGCTTAACTAAATAGCTATATGAAATTTTAAACATAAAACTGTAATGGACTCCAATTATTAAGTTTTGAAACATCTCAATCGAGGTTGACGCTATATATCTATATAGTTATTAATCGTAAAAAGGAAAAAGAAATTAAAGATGAACACCCATTTAGCCAGCCAACTGGAGGAACAAACCCAACCTACCCATCCTGCTGATTCTCGTCAGAGAGCAAAACAGTTCGTACAGGACTTACAAGACGAAATCTGCCAAGGTTTAGAGCAACTCGATGGTAAAGCTCGCTTTCAAGAAGATAACTGGGAGCGAGCGGAAGGCGGCGGCGGACGTACCCGCGTCATTCGAGACGGTCGAGTGTTTGAACAAGGAGGGGTCAATTTTTCTGAAGTTTGGGGCGATACTCTTCCCGCTGCTATTTTAACTCAGCGTCCAGAGGCGGCAGGACATGACTTTTATGCCACGGGAACTTCGATGGTACTCCACCCCCGCAATCCCTACGTTCCCACCGTACATCTCAACTACCGCTACTTTGAGGCAGGCCCGATTTGGTGGTTTGGCGGTGGCGTAGATTTAACCCCTTACTATCCCTTTGTTGAGGATGTCATTCACTTCCACTCCACAATTAAGCAAGCTTGCGACACTCACCACCCCGAATACTATCCCGCTTTTAAACGCTGGTGCGATGAATATTTTTACTTAAAACACCGCCAAGAAGCACGAGGCATTGGGGGTATCTTTTTTGATTACCAGGATGCTCGCGGGAAGCTCTATTGCGGCTCCGATCCAGAGGGTTCAGCAGCCATTTATAGCCGTCAAGTTGGGTCTATTTCTCGTAGTTGGGAGGAGCTATTTGCTTTCGTTCAAAGTTGCGGTCGTGCTTTTCTGCCAGCCTATCTACCGATTGTAGAGCGTCGGCAAGACACCAAGTACGGCGATCGCGAGCGCCAGTTCCAGCTTTACCGTCGGGGACGCTATGTAGAGTTTAATCTCGTTTACGATCGCGGGACGGTTTTTGGTTTGCAAACCAACGGGCGCACGGAATCGATTTTGATGTCCCTGCCGCCGCTAGCGCGATGGGAGTACAACTACCAACCCGAACCCGGAACGCCAGAAGCAGAGTTGTACGAAGTCTTTCTCAAACCCCAAGATTGGGTCAATTGGTCTGCTGGAAACTGGTCGATCTAGCTTGACGTGAACTACCTGCGGTTTACCGCAGGCTTCCTGATTCCAAATTCTTTAGCCATGAGGAATTTACGATGAGCAGTCATTTAGCTAGCAAGCTGCGGGAAGGAACGAAACAGTCTCATACAATGGCAGAAAATACAGCCTTCATGAAATGTTTCCTCAAAGGCATTGTCGAAAAAGAACCCTTCCGCAAGCTAATTGCCAATTTGTATTTCGTCTACACCGCCTTAGAAGAAGAGTTCCATCGCCATCGCCATCATCCTATCGTGGGTTTGCTCTATTTCCCCGAACTGAACCGCCAGGAAAATCTGGAGAAAGACTTAGCTTTCTACTACGGTGAGAACTGGCGAGAGCAAATTTCTTCCTCTCAAGCAGGTCGGAATTATCTCGCTCGCATCCGTCAGGTTGCCAATACCGAACCTACACTATTGATTGCCCATGCCTATGTTCGGTATATGGGCGATCTTTCTGGCGGTCAAGCTTTGAAAACCATTGTCCGTTCGGCGATGAATTTGCCAGCAGGTGAGGGAACGGCGTTTTATGAATTCGATCGCCTGCCTACTGTCGCAGCGAAACGAGCTTTCAAGGAGGAATACCGTCAAGTCTTGGATTCTCTGCCCGTCGATGATCCCTTAGCTCAAAAAATTGTGGACGAGGCAAACTATGCTTTTGAACTGAATCGCGACGTGGTTCACGAACTAGAACCAGAGGTGAAAGCAGCTATTGGCGATCGCGTTTTCGCTCTCCTCACCTGTCAAGACAAGTCAGTCTGAGTATCTTTGGTGTCTCAATTTCATCTCTCTACCTAGCTATATGCAAGAATAACTAAATGACCATAAAGCTTTTAGAGAGTGGTAAAACATGAGCCAAACCCTTCCTCCCCTCAAAATTGGGAAACATCTTGCCCGCTACCCCATTGTTCAAGGAGGAATGGCAGTCAAAGTGTCGGGGGCGAATCTCGCAGGAGCCGTTGCCAATGCAGGGGGTATGGGCATTATTTCATCGGCTGCTTTGGGATTTAAGTCACCCTACTTTAAAAAAGTCTCTTTTTTTGAAGCGAATCGCTTGGCATTAATCGACCAACTACAAAAAGCTCGCACTATCAGTCCTAATGGGATTATTGGCGTTAATGTTTTAGTTGCCACCAAAGATTATTTAACCTTAGCA
>CAYTUO010000184.1:0-8752 GCA_964441015.1 uncultured Pleurocapsa sp. | reverse complement strand
CAAGAGTCTCCGACTGACGACGAAGTTATCAGCCGCGATTCATCCCGACCCCGCGTTAGGCGACGGGGCGGTGATTCTCGCGGTTGAGGCTAAAAAACTAGCTGCTGAAGCTAATATTAATATTCTAAAGTCATAGAGACGTTGCACTGCAACGTCTCTACAAGAGTCTCTACAAGAGTTCAGCAGAAGACGTTTAGTGCAAGAAATGGCGGATGCCGGTCAAAACCATCACTAAACCTAACTCATTAGCAGCTTGAATCGAATCTTTATCCCTCAAAGAGCCGCCAGGTTGAACAATTGCCGTAATTCCGGCTGCGGCTGCTGTCCGTACCGAGTCGTCAAAGGGGAAAAATCCATCGCTTGCCAAAAATCCCCCCTGTGCCTGTTCTCCAGCTTGTTCGAGGGCAATTTTCACCGAACCAACGCGATTCATTTGTCCGGCTCCAACCCCCAAAGTCGTGCGATTTTGGGTCACGACAATGGCATTGGATTTGACGTGCTTGGCAACTTTCCAGGCAAACAGCAATTCTGCCATTTGTTCTGGGGTAGGTTGCTTTTCTGTAACGATCTGCCAAGTATCGGGATTCTCGACGACATCATCAGAAGCTTGGACTAAAAATCCTCCCGCGATCGCTTTTACGATTTGTTTAGGCCCGCTCTTGAAATCTGGCAGCGTTAAAACTCTCAAATTCGACTTAGCAGCGAGAATTTCTTGGGCTTCTGGCTCGCATCCAGGCGCAACGACACACTCTAAAAAGGTTTTGCTCAGTGCTGTAGCCGTTGCTGCGTCAATGGGTTGATTGAGCGCCACAATTCCCCCAAAAGCTGAAGTCGAGTCAGCCTTAAAGGCTTTTTCATAGGCCTCGGCTAACGTCTTTCCCATCGCCACTCCACAGGGATTGGTGTGCTTGAGAATGGCGGCTGTGGGTTCTGCGGGGTCAAATTCGGCGATAATGCGGCGTGTGGCTTCTAAATCCACTAGGTTATTGTAACTGACTTCTTTTCCCTGAAGCTTGCTCGCGGCTGCCCATCCTGTTGCTTGCGTTCCCGTTCGATACCAACTGGCGCTTTGGTGGGGATTTTCTCCATAACGAAGAGACTGTAATGCTTCTCCAGCAAGGCTAAAACGAGTCGGCAGGGAATTTTCTGGTGTGGGGGAGAGACTGGCAAAATAAGACGAGATCGCGCGATCGTAGGCATTGGTCAGGGCAAAGGTTTCTCCCGCCATCTTTTGACGAAAAGCTAGGGATGTTTCTCCTTGGTTTTGTCGCAATTGCTGAAGATAGGCCTCGTAATATTTGGGGTGGGATAAGACGGTGAGATGAGCAAAGTTTTTGGCAGCCGCTCTTAACATGGCTGGCCCCCCAATATCAATCTGCTCGATCGCTTCTGGCACGGTACAATCGGACTTGGCGATCATTTGCTCGAAGGGATAGAGATTCACAACCACCAAATCTAAGGGACGAATCTGATTAACCTCCAGATCCGTCACATCTTGGGGAACATCTCGCCGCCCCAAAATTCCTCCGTGAATTCGAGGATGAAGGGTTTTGACTCTTCCGCCTAAAATTTCTGGAGACCCTGTATAATCGCTGACTTTTGTCACGGGTAATCCTGCGCCTTGCAGGGCGTTGGCAGTTCCTCCACTGCTAATTAATTCAAATCCGAACTCTTCTACTAACTGACGGGCTAGGTCGAGCAATCCCGTCTTATCTGATACGCTTAGCAGTGCTAAAGGTGCCATAACTCAAGCTCTCTCTTTTGGTTTAAAATCAATCGCGATCGATAATTATCCCTGCCAAAGGAACCCGTTGATAAAAAAACTAGAGAAAAAAACAGGGGACTGGTCACTTGAGCAGGATCGATGAGATGCCCCTAAATGAATTTTTAACAAAACCTCTCTTGCATTCAAAGAATCTGCATAAAATTGGTGTTAAGCACAGAGGCGAGAAGGTCAACTACCCCCGATTTATCGGGGGCTTGAGAAGAAATAGTAGCCAACTATTTTTATCAGGACTAAAACATAGATAAGCCAACGAAAAAAGAACCAAGCAGAAAAGTTATCAGTTTACATTGCTTACAAACAGGTAAACGGTTAACTCAAAATGCTTTACCGCAAGATTTAAAATTTGTTACTCACAATTCATGGAGGTCGGCATTCCTCTCCTGATCAATCGGGAGTCACAGAGCCGAGAAGAAAGATGAAAAAAAATAATGCAGGGCCGTTTCTTGCAGGAATGCTAGTGGGAAGCGCGATCGGTACAGTATTGGGATTGCTGATCGCCCCGCGTTCTGGAAAAGAAACGCGACGAATTTTAAAAAAATCGGCAGATGCTCTCCCAGAGTTAGCAGAAGATCTATCGACCAGTGCACAACTACAAGCCGATCGCTTATCGGAATCAGCTATGCGAAACTGGAGTGAGACACTGACTCGGCTCAAGGAAGCGATCGCGGCTGGAATTGAAGCGAGTCAGCTAGAAGCTCAAGAACTCAAACAACCTCGCGAAGTAACTCCCGATGTCAACTCATCGGAAACCCATCATCTGTAGGCGACTGGAGCGTGACCGATCCCATATTTTGGCTTGGATTCTCAATTTTACTGGTGGCAGTCAGCTTAACGGCCGTGTTGATTGCCGCTCTACCTGCTTTGCAAGAACTCGCGCGGGCTGCTCGCAGTGCGGAAAAACTTTTCGATACGCTCAGGCGGGAATTTCCACCGACGCTTGAAGCCATTCGCTTGACGGGATTGGAAATTAGCGAACTGACCGACGATCTCAATGAAGGGGTGAAAAACGCCTCTGATGTCGTCAAACAGGTGGATCTCGGTCTCAGTAGTGCCAGGAAGCAAATCGATCAAGCTCACCTGGGAACTCGTAGCGTTGTCGCTGGAGTAAAAGCCGCCTGGCAAAGCTGGAAGCGCTATCCCTCCAGACAAAATCGTTCTCCTGAGCGTTTAAAACCTTCTGGAAAAGCGGCATTTAAGATGCGCGATCGCTCCCTGGGCGAAATCGAAGCTGACGATGAAGCATAAAGAGGCTTTTCTCCGATTGTGATGTGCAATTTTCCACTTCCTTTCTATAATCTTAAAATAAGGTAAACAAGTGTAAAGAAATCCATACAGTTTTAAGCTAAAGTTGTTCGTGAAAAGCATCATGCCAAATCCTTGGATTCAGCGACTCCCAATCGGTCTAATTGCCTGTTTTTTGACTTTATTGACTTGGATGACCATGCCTGCTCCCGCACGGGCAGTCAACAATCCAGAGTTGTTACCCGATACGGTTACTCCTGTGGTCGATCTTGCCAATTACCTGCCTAAGCTTCAGGAAGAATCCTTAATTCAAACAATTAAGGGATTTGAAGAACAGACTGGCTGGAAATTGAGGGTGCTGACGCAATACGATCGCAGTCCCGGACGGGCTGTAATAAACTTCTGGGGGCTGGATGATAAAAGTATTCTCCTAGTCGCTGACGGGCGAGGCGGCAACCTTCTGGCCTTCAGTATCGGCGATGCCGTTTACGAACTCCTGCCACGTACTTTCTGGATCGAGTTACAAGCGCGTTTTGGCAATCTCTACTACGTGCGCGACAATGGAGAAAACAACGCGATCGCCCAATCCCTAGAAACGGTTAAAACTTGTTTGCTGGGAGGAGGCTGTCGGGTCGTTCCGGGACTTCCACGAGAACAATGGCTTTTAACCCTTGCCACCTCAATTGCTGGGGGAATTATTAGCGGAGTGGCAGCAGTTCCCCGTAAAGAAGGACAAAAATTTGCCTGGCAGTGGGTTTTGATTATGTCGCCGCTATGGGGAATTTTATTTATCTCCTTCGGCATCGGCCCTGTAGTCAGTCGCACTTCAGATTGGTTACCTCTGGCGCGTAACTTTATGGGGTTTGCGGTAGGAGCATTAGTTGCCTATCTCACACCGACGCTCAATCAGCCTAAAACGTCAAAAACTTAAGGAATCAAACTTGAGTAGATTTCCCCCTGCAAGAATTTTGAATGAAAGAATTTTGAATTGCTTAATAATGGAATGGCACGTAACAGACGTACAAAGTCTAGCAATTATCGATAGCGAAATCGGAGATACGGGTTTTGCACCGGCTGAATATGAAATCGTGCGTCGCATTATTTACGAAACGGCTGACTTTGAATATCAATCTCTGATTCGGTTTTCTGAGAAAGCACTTCAGGCAGGAGCCGCCGCTTTAGCTGCCCGCACTACCATTATCGTAGACGTACCGATGGTGCAAGCGGGAATCTTACCCAACTTGCAAAAAACCTTTGCCAATCCAGTTTATTGCAGCAGCGAAACCCATACTCGCCCCCAGAAGGACAAGACTCAGACAGCTTGGGGCCTCGAAGCGCTAGCAAAACGCTACCCAGAGGCAATTTTTGTCATCGGACAATCTCAAACCGCCCTGACGGGTTTAATAGAACTCATCGAGCAAGAGGAGGTTAAACCCGCTTTAGTTGTTGGAGTGCCGTCAGGTTTTATCGAGGTAGATGTGGCTAAAGCTCGATTAAAAAAGACTTCCGTTCCCTACATTTGTGTTGAAGGGCGTAAAGGCAATTCAGTGGTAGCGGCCGCAATAGTCAACGCCTTAGTCGATTTGGCTTGGCAAGCTTACGGGCAAAATGGGAATGTTGTTTAAGAGGACTTAACTAAGACTGTCGCAAAGCATCTCGATAAGCAATTACCGCTTCAGTCTGATTGACATAGCCGACAAATTGACTCAGCACAGAAAAATCTAAGTCTGGTAAAAATCGACTGCGGCTAATCTGTTCGTAGTGCTGTTCTCCTAAACGATAAAGAACAAACCGATTATCTTGCCAAAACCAGACTTCAGGAACGCCTAAACCTTGATAAACTGACAACTTATCAATTCCACCGCTAGTGATGGCTATCTCAATAGCAATATCGGGAACTTCTCTAAAGTCTCCTAGATAGTAACATTCATCCGGTTCTAATCCCCGTTGAACGGCTTTTTTTCGGAAAGTTGTATTGCCGTAACCGTTGAGATTGATGCGCTTTTCTACGGCATAAATTTCGATTAAACGAGCAATAATTGTTTTGAGACGTTCGTGTTCGGCAGATGTGCCCATCAGTTCTAGCGTTCCCTCTAGATAAGTCATCCGCAACCCAGGAAACCGATCCATAAACATACACACTAAAGTGTCATATTCTTCCCAAGTAACGCCATAAAGAGTAAGACGTTCCTCGCTGGTAGAGAGTTGTTCAGTTTTCCCTATCAGTTGCATCGCTATCTAGCCCCCTAAAACAGCTTGCCATTCCATCATAGTTCGGTGTTCGATGGGCCTATTGCCTCAATCGCTGCCTCTAGCGCGATCGCGACGTGAGTCCAATGGGTTCCTCCCTGACAGAAAACGATATAAGGTTCTCGCAAGGGCCCATCGGCAGAAAATTCCGAGGTACTCCCATCTATAAACGTTCCTCCAGCCATCACTAGCTGACTCTCATACCCTGGCATTTGGGCGGGAACGGGATCTAAGTAGGAACCGACTGGAGAATAGCGCTGAATCGCCCGACAAAAAGCAATGAGTTTTTCTGGCGAACCCAACTCAATAGCTTGGATTACGTCGCGACGAGGGACTAGGGGCGGAGGATTGACAGGGTAGCCTAATTGGTCAAAGACATAGGCAATTAAGTGACTGCCTTTGATGGCCTCGCCTACCATCTGCGGCGCGAGAAATAACCCTTGAAACAGCAAACGATTTTGGTCAAAAGTTGCTCCGCCACTACTGCCAATTCCAGGGGCCGTTAAACGACAGGTCGCCGCTTCTACCAATTCTTCCTGACCCGCTAGATAGCCGCCTGCTGTGACAATGGTGCCTCCAGGATTTTTAATCAAGGAACCCGCCATCAAATCCGCCCCTACATCCGTTGGCTCTCTCTCTTCGATAAATTCTCCATAACAGTTATCGACAAAGCAAATCGTATTGGGATTTTGTTGCTTGACTAAGTAAACAATTTTTTCAATATCGGCAATGGATAAACTCTGTCGCCAGGAATAGCCGCAGGAGCGTTGAATTAATACTAGACGAGTATTGTCTTTAATCGCGGTGCTAAGGGCATTCCAATCGATTGTCCCTCTTGAGGTCAATTCGAGTTCTCGATATTGAATGTTAAACTCGGCAAGGGAGCCTTGAGTGCTTCCTCTCAACCCAATCACTTCTTCGAGGGTATCGTAAGGTGCGCCTGCAACGGCTAACATTTCATCACCAGGGCGAAGAACGCCAAATAAAGCACAGGCGATCGCGTGAGTGCCTGAAACAAACTGGACTCGGACGGCTGCTGCTTGTGCCCCCATGACTTGAGCAAACACTTTATCTAGCGCCTCCCTTCCCAGATCGTCGTGCCCGTAACCGCTAACGCTAGAAAAATGGTGAACGCCAACTCTATGATTTTGCAAGGCTTTTAGAACTTTTTTAAGATTTTGCTTGACCTGGGTGTCAATTTCCGAAAAAATCGGACATAGTGCTTTCTCTGCTGTTTTTAGTAGGGATAAACCGTCCATTTATATAAGTGAAAGTAAAACTTTGTAGCCCATTATTGATTCAACACCCCAACCCACCCTTGGGTCAAATTAAGCAACATTCCCCCGCTCGGCTATGTAAATAATTTTCTGAAATCGCTTGTCATCTTTGCCAATTTGTGCATTGGTTTGGCGGCGAAGATTTACTTAGCTGAAGTCCCTACCTTTTTCGTGTTTTAAAGACAATTTCCCTCGATTTTCTCTATAGGTTATTGCATGACTCTTGCCACCTCCCCAAGACCTTCTCTGAGTTGGAGCATTATTATTTATATGGCTACGATTCATCTCGTAGCGCTCCTCGCTTTATTTCCCAGTAACTTTAGTTGGCAAGCTTTAGGTATTGCTTTCTTACTTTACTGGATAACCGGAGGTCTAGGAATTACTTTAGGATTCCATCGTTTAATTTCCCACCGCAGTTTTGAAACTCCCAAATGGGTAGAATATTTCCTCATTTTTTGCGGAACTCTTGCCTGTCAAGGGGGGCCTCTTTACTGGATTGGCGGACACCGAATTCATCACAAATATTCTGATACCGATCGCGATCCCCATGATTCCAATCGAGGTTTTTGGTGGAGTCATATGGGTTGGATGATCTTTAAAAATCCATCTTTTAGGGCAGATCTTCCGCGCTATACCCAAGATATCGCTGGCGACCCTTTCTATCAGTTTTGCGAAAAGTATTTTATTCCTATTCAAGTTGTATTAGGGTTATTTCTCTATTGGTGGGGCGGGTGGTCGTTTGTAATCTGGGGAATTTTTGTCCGGTTAGTCGTTGTCTTTCATGTTACTTGGTTTGTGAACAGTGCTACTCATAAATTTGGCTATCAAAGTCACGAATCCAACGATAATTCTAAAAACTGTTGGTGGGTTGCCCTGCTAACGTTTGGAGAAGGGTGGCACAACAACCATCATGCTTATCAATATTCTGCTCGTCACGGGTTGCAATGGTGGGAAATTGATGCAACTTGGATAACGATCTGCTTGCTACAATTTCTCGGTTTAGCAACGAATATTAAGTTGGCACCGCAGCGATCGAGCAATTAAAGTTTACTCAGTTGAATCATCTACTTTTTTCGCGTTCAATTTCGTTCTTTTATCAGGTTATTACATGACTGTTGGTACATCAGAAAAACTTCCTTTTGCTTGGAGCATTATTATCTACTTGGCTACGATTCATCTTGTAGCATTACTTGCCCTATTTCCCAGTAACTTTAGCTGGGGGGGTTTAGGCGTTGCCTTTGTGCTGTACTGGTTAACGGCTGGGATTGGGATTACTTTGGGATACCATCGCTTAGTAACGCATCGCAGTTTTCAAACACCGAAATGGTTGGAATATGTTCTAGTCTTTTGCGGGACTCTTGCCTGTCAGGGAGGGCCGCTTGCTTGGGTTGGTTTACACCGAATTCATCATAAATACTCCGACACTGCACCCGATCCTCACGATTCTAATCGAGGCTTTTGGTGGAGTCATATCGGTTGGATGCTCTATGACAATCACGCTAACAAAGATGTTCCTCGCTATACCCAAGATATCGCTGGCGATCGCTTCTATCAATTTTGCGAAAAGTATTTTATTCCTATTCAAATGGTATTAGGATTATTGCTCTATTGGTGGGGCGGTTGGTCGTTTGTGATTTGGGGTATTTTCCTGCGCCTAGTGGTCGTCTTTCACGTTACTTGGTTTGTGAACAGCGCAACGCATAAATTCGGCTATCAAAGTCACGAATCTAACGATAATTCAAGAAATTGTTGGTGGGTTGCTCTGCTAACCTTTGGGGAAGGATGGCACAACAATCATCATGCTTATCAATACTCTGCTCGCCACGGTTTAGAATGGTGGGAAATCGATCTAACTTGGATGACCATTCGCTTACTGCAACTTCTCGGTTTAGCAAAAGATGTTAAATTAGCGCCCAAGCGATCGAGTAATTAATTCTAAATTTTCTTATTTCTTGCAGCATCATCCCCTTCTTCATCCAGTTGACATAGGAAGAAGGGTTTTTTATTGTTTGATAACTGATAACTGATAACTGATTACTGATAACTGATAACTGATAACTGATTACTGATTACTGACAACTGATACTAGCCATACCCCTTATTAAGCCGATAGCCCATACTGTGAACAGTTTCAATAAAATCGGGTTCTTCAGGAGATATTATGCTAAACTATTAGTAATTAACTAAAAAATGATAA
>CAYTUO010000183.1:0-8774 GCA_964441015.1 uncultured Pleurocapsa sp. | reverse complement strand
GCCCAGCGGCTGAAATTAATGAGGCTAAGGGAGCATTTGCTGGTGCCAACAACACAATTTATTTATCGCAAGAGTTTTTTAAGCTAAACGCCAATGAGCTTGAGACAAAGGAATCGGTTGGGTTAGAAAAAGTTGCATACGTGCCTGGGAATGAAGGAGAAATCTTTTCTGCTTCAATGAGGAAAATTGACTTCACTCCCACTCAGTTACAGGCACTACCAACTGTAACTGTGGTAGCACAGACAAGCGTAGCTTCTGAATTAGGGCCTTTCCCAGGGATCTTTAAATTCACCCGCACGGGCGACATCTCTCAACCGTTAACAGTTACTTACACGCTTGGAGGTTCAGCCGTTAAAGGTAATGACTATCTCCTATGGGAGAACAGCGTCAAGTTTGCCGCCGGAGCTAATATAGCCTACATAACCGTTCTGCCCAGAAATGACGCTTTACAGGAATCTCCTGAATCCATTACCTTAACCCTCAATTCTGGCACAGGTTATACGATCGGTACGTCCAAAAGTGCCACCGTTACTCTACAAGATGCATTTGTTAATGGCTGGCGAGGGGTCTTCGATCCGCAGGATTATCCAGCCTTAGCACAAGATCTTCGGTATTTGGATGCTCAGATTAGTGGCGGTCAGTTAATTGTCGATTTTGCCTTATCTAGTCTAATTGCTAACAATATTGAGTTCTTTATCGATAGCGATCGCAATCCATCAACCGGAGATATCCGTTTCGGTCATATAGGCAGCGCAGAATACCGCATCTCTGCCTTAGTCTTCAATGGATTTTTGGCTGACTATCAACTCTATCAGCTACCGAGAACAGACGCTGAAGTCGAATATTTCTACAACTTATCGAATGGGACTAGCACCGAAAGATGGCTGGGAGGGAATAACATCTCCATCAATGGAAACTTCCTGAGACTTGCCGTTCCCTTGACAGCCATTGGCAATCCCAGTGCGGTAGATGTATTTGCCGTAGCGCATCGCAATGATGCTTACAACGTGCCGGGAAATGGCGATCGCGCCCCCAATTTTGGAGCGATCGATACTGCGACTCGGCAAGTGGTAGTCCGGCAACCAAGGGCGACGCAAGCAGCAACTGTAACCGATCCAGTCGGCGATAGCGGCAATGCTCCCGATTTGGTTTCAGCAAACTTTAGCACGATTGCCGACCAATTTCGCATTAGTTTGAACTTTGCCCAACCGATTAACACAGGTCTTCTCGGTAATTTTAGTGGAGAAATCGTACTCGATAGCGATCGCAGCCTTCTCACGGGTGGCATCTTTATGGGTGGCGAGATCCCGACTTGGGGAGGAGATGTCCGCATTCGCTTCGACTTTGCTGCCGGACAACCATCATTTCTTCTGCAAGCAGATGATAGTGGAAGATCGGTGTTGTTTGGCGGCGATCGCAATGATGGTCGCTGGTTTGTCCAAGGAAACGCACTGATTCTCGAAAGTTCTCTGAGTTTGTTGGATGCCTATTCATTTAAAAACGGGAGATCGCTTCGCATTCCCAGCGATGGGAGGATGTATGCTTCAGTGTCCACCTTTTTTAACCCTTTAATTCCAACTGAGTGGTTACCTGGGCAAAACTCTGTCGTCGATACCGCCACTGGTAAAGTTATCGCTCCCTTTGCATGGGACTCGAATAAGCGGATTACTGCCAGCGATCCTCAAGAATATGGAGCGATCTCAGGCACGGATTTGTTCCGAGTCGATGCACAGGTCATTCAAAACCATTTAGTCGTTAAAGGCTTTCTGACTACCTGGCTCAATACAGATGTCGATAACCTCTTTGAAATTCTGTTGGATACCGACATGAACGCCTCTACTGGCGATCGCGTAGTCAACAGCACAGTACCAGGACAGCCATTCATTGGCGCTGATTACAAAGTGCTTATTGCCTCTTTTGATGGCATTGTACCCGTCTATACTGCTGCTCTAGAGTCTCCCAATGGCGACAGACAACCCCATGATGCGTGGCTTAGAGTTCAGACTACTAACAATGCCTCCCAACCAGGAAGCTTTACCGTTACGATTCCCCTGGAAGCACTGGGAAATCTAGGTTCGCAACTCAGGTTCTTTGTCACTACCGGACAACAAGGTGGAGTTGGTCGGCTCGATGTTGCTCCCAATTTCCCAATGGTCATCAATTTGGGCAACAATCCCAACACGGGGACTTCTGGCAATGACCGCCTACAAGGGACTGCTGGTAACGACTCTCTCAATGGTTTGGCAGGAAACGATGAATTATTGGGATTAGCCGGAAATGATACTCTCATTGGGGGTTCTGGCAACGACACCTTAATTGGAGGGTTAGGCAACGATACGCTTACTGGTGGCAGTGGGAGCGATCGCTTTACCTTTAACTCCCCTAATCAAAAAGTTGACCGAATTACTGATTTTTTGCCTGTTGATGACACGATTGCCGTCTCTGCTGCGGGATTCGGTGGCGGACTGACCGCAGGTGCAGCGATTACAACGGCTCAATTTAAGCTTGGTGCGTCAGCCACGACTGCTAGTCATCGATTGATCTACAATTCTGCGAACGGTGCCTTGTTTTTCGACGCTGATGGAACGGGGTCAATAACCCAAGTCCAGATAGCTTCTCTGGGTACCGGACTTGCCATGACCAATGCCGATATTTTTGTTGCTGCTTAACCAGAAATTTTGCATACCCTCTTTCTTCTCAGAGATATAGAACCACAGAAGCAAACAAATCACAATTTACAGTCCAAAAACGCAACTACTTTCTCAGGAGGTTTCACTAATCAAACAGATAAGTTTTCTCAATTGATAGCACTGAAATAGTAGTTTTATCTTTTTTCAAACAGGAGCGTGACCGCTATGTCTAATAATGTTGTTGATGCTTTGATCGGCGATCGTTATTTCAATAACAAGGGAATTACCGGAAAAAGTTTCCCTGAAATCATGACTCTCGCTGTTGAAGAATTTGTCCCATCCCTAAACCGAACAGTTTCCAGAGTAGTTAAATCAATCATATCCCCAACAGCGTTGGAAACCTTATTTGAGGAGGGATTGGATGACCCATCACCTCTGTCGATTCGCTCTACTTCTATAGGAAAAGCGTTCGAGCAACAAGTTTTTTCCAATGACTTCTTATTTAGTCTGGCAACAGAAAAAGATTCTCTTACTTCCAGTCAAGTTGTTAACAGCCAAAGTTTTCAAGGCGAAGCCTTTACAAGTGGAGGAGTAATTCCCCAAGCTGCTACTGGCTACTACTTCATTGATGCACTGCTACCCCCAGGAGCGCCGCACTGGAGCAATTCTACTGTAACTTACAGCTTTATGACTGCGGTACCGAGTTACTATGCCTGGAATGCTATAGAGCGCAACAACTTCGTTCCTATGAATAGTACCCAAAGAGATGGAGTACGACGAGCTTTACAGCTTTGGAGCGAAGTTTCAGGACTCAGATTTGTAGAGGTATCTGATGCTGGTGCAGGTGGAATAATTCGGCTTGGAACGGCGAACACGGGAGTTGGAAGCGCTCATGCCTACTTGCCACAGAACCATCCTATTGGCGGCGATGTCTGGCTTAACAATAGTTTCAGCCCGAATTTTACTCAGACTAATGGCTCCTTTGGCTTTCATACCCTAATCCACGAAATCGGTCATGCTTTGGGGCTGAAACATCCAGGTAACTACAATGCGGGTGGGGGTGGCAGTCCTCCGCCCTACCTGCCTTCCGGGGAAGATAACAATCAGTTCACTGTAATGTCGTACAATCGACATCCCGGCGTAATTCCGGGGATTTCTGAGGGAAACCCACAGACACCGATGCTCTACGACCTTGCTGCTATACAGTACCTCTACGGGGCTAACTACAACACCCGCACTGGCAACAATACTTATGCTTGGAATTCTGGAAATGTCTTCGTACAAACAATCTGGGATGCTGGCGGGATTGATACTATCAGCGCAGCCAATCAGATCCTCAACGCCAGGATTAATTTGAACCCTGGAACTTTCAGTTCGATTGGTCCCTACGCAAGCGGCAGTAGCTACAGAGCTATAAATAATTTGGCGATCGCTTTTGGAGTCGCCATTGAAAACGCGATCGGGGGTGCAGGTCATGATACCCTCATTGGCAATGCCCTTGCTAATTATCTTTCTGGTGGAAGTGGCAGTGACTATCTTTATGGCGAGAGTGGCAATGACTATCTTTCTGGTGGAAGTGGCAATGACTATTTTAATGGTGGCGCAGGTAACGACGCTATGTATGGGGGTAGTGGAAGTGACACTCTCTTAGGTAGTAGTGGCAACGATCGCCTGGTTGGTTATGCCAGTGGTACGGAATATGACATCTTAACGGGTGGAACTGGGACGGACGTTTTCGTTCTGGGTCAATCTTCCGGTGCCTTTTATCAGGGGAACGGCTATGCCACAATTACTGATTTTAATTGGGTATATGACTATTTCCAAGTCAAGGGCGTTGCTAGTCAATACTCGCTGCAATTTGCCAACTGGATTGGCGGAGCTAGTCAGGATACGGCTATTTACTATGGCAATGACGCGATCGGTCTTGTACAAGACACCACTAATGTGAATTTTGCAAGGGATTTTATCTTTGTCTAAGTTTAAATGTCCTTGCCACCATCGTTAGCTACTGTTGACAGTGGTCGAGCGATCGCTCGTTCGCGAAAAAGACTGAGAAACATGGTCATACAGTAAATCACAAACATACTTCTTCGGCTTGGCAGATTTAAGAGAAATTCCAGAAATCTCTACTTTGCCAATTTTTTTAGCCATTACTCGATCCGTTTATTCTAGGTAAGCGCGATTCGCGGTAGCGATTTCATCAGTTTTCAATTGAATTAAATTGCCTGCAAAAGTTGATTAATCTGGCAAGTAGTCAAAGTTTAAGGTTTCTTCTGGCGTGAAGGGACAATCAACTGGGAAAATTTCCAGAGGAAAGCCTGTCTCAAGAGAAGCTTTTTTTCTGGCAGTTTGGTAGCACTCATCGAAAACCTTGGTCAAGTAAGGCTTTAAGCTTGGACTATTTTTGCAAGCCTTGTTCAGCCTATTTCTGTGTTCAAAAAGCGTTAAAAGCCAGCTTCTAGTCCGCTTTCCAGGTTGATATTTGTATTTCAGTAAGTGCATCAAAACCACTTCGAGATTGCTTTCTAGTGCCGTCTTTTCGCTTCTGCTCATCCCTTCGAGTTCTTCTATGAGGTTATCGAAATCGATTTCAGAAAATTGGCGTTTCCGTAGTAAGTCAACAGTTTTTTCTATCCATAGGCAATAATCCTGGTCATAGAGCTTGTTGGTTGGTAGTTGAGCAGTCATGATAAACTCCTGTCTAAAGATTCATGTCAGCTTTGAACAATAAATTTTCTCAATTTTGAATAATTTCAGTGTTATCCTCAATTTTTTATCAATATAGGCTATTTATAGTTCGTAAAAGTATACCAATCCTTCTAACAATTGTAGGGAGTGCTTTTCAAGTCGCAGCTTCCCCCGCCAATAGCCCAGACTGGGAAACGCGAAGGACTTATCAGCTACCTCTACCCGACAGCGAACATTTATCTCAACTCCCCAATCCGATTCCCCCCAGAACTCCCGAACCGCCAACCGAACAGCCAACTCAGCCTGAAAAGCCAAACCTCGAAACTCCCCCTACACAGCCAACGCCTTCACCTCTTGAGGAAATTCCTGGAACGATTAAAGTCGAGCGGTTTGAGTTTGAAGGGAACACCGCCTTCAGCGATGAAGAATTAGCCAAGGAAGTCGCCCAGTTTGCCGGAAGAGAGATAACCTTTGCCGAACTGATCCAGGCAGAAGAGGCAGTGACCAATCTGTACGTTAAGAATGGTTACATCAATTCTGGTGCAGTCATCGAAGCGGGACAAACCTTCTCGCCAGAAGGAGCGGTGGTAACAGTTACCATTGTAGAAGGGGGCATAGAAGATATCCAAGTCACGGGAACTAAGCGTCTGAACCCTGACTACATAAGCAGTCGGTTGGCAGTAGCTACACAAAAGCCTTTAAATCAAAACCACCTGCTGGAAGCGCTACAACTGTTGCAACTCGACCCACTGATTGAAAGCATTTCCGCCCAATTATCGGCAGGGACGCGCTCCGATCTAAGTTTACTTGAAGTTAAGGTAGCAGAAGCAGATTATATTACTCTCTCACCTTTTGCCGATAACGGACGCAATCCCAGTGTAGGTAGCTTTCGGCGAGGAGTTCGCCTCACGATAGGAAATTTAGCAGGCTTCGGGGATGGTCTGGATTTTAGTTTCGCCAATACGGATGGAAGTAATGCCCTGGATTTGAGTTATACCATTCCCGTCAATCCTTATAACGGTACGATTAGACTCGCAGGAGGATTGAGCGATAATGAGGTAATCGATCGCCAGTTTGAGCGTCTAGACATTACGGGAGACTATCACTACTACGAACTAACGCTGCGCCAACCGTTGTTTCAATCTCCTAGCGAAGAATTCGCCTTGGGGTTGACCCTCTCTCGACAGGAAAGTCAAAACTTTATTTTGGGCGAGGGCTTTCCTCTTTCTCCAGGGGCTAACGAAAACGGAGAAATTCGGATCTCGGCGATTCGGTTTTTCCAGGACTGGGTTAAGCGCAATCCTCAAGATGTGTTTGCCGTTCGCTCCCAATTTAGTCTGGGAGTTGGGGCGTTTGATGCGACGGTTAATGGAGAGGGACTTCCCGATAGCCGTTTCTTGGCTTGGCGGGGGCAAGGGCAGTACGTGCGATTGCTTGCACCGGACACCTTGCTGGTCGTTCGTTCCGATCTCCAGCTTGCAACCGACCCTCTTTTGACGCTAGAACAGTTTTCTCTAGGAGGGTTGGGAACTGTCCGAGGCTATCGGCAGGATTTACTGCTGACGGATAACGGCTTTTTGGCTAGCGTTGAAGCGCGACTGCCTATTGTACGAGTCTCGGAAGTAGAAGGAGTGTTGCAGGTCGTGCCGTTTGTGGATTTTGGGGTCGGCTGGAATAATGGCGATTTCCCAGATCCCGACCCGAATGCGCTGGTCGGTATTGGCTTAGGTTTGCAGTGGCAAATGGGGGAGAATTTTAGCGCTCGTTTTGATTGGGGGATTCCTCTGGTGGATGTGGATATTGATAAAAGGACTTGGAACGACAACGGTCTGTATTTCAGCCTCGATTTTAACTTTTAAGAAATTAAGTAGATGAGCATAATTAATTTCCAGATAATTGTAGTGCGAGCATCTTGCTCGCGATCTTCGGGACGATCGCACTACGTGGATTTAATTCTGCCTACCTACTTATAAGTTTTTGCTGATTAGCTTCTTCGCTACTGTTGACCTTGTATATTTTTTTCCTCCTGACCCGATAAGAAAATAGAGAGCAAAAAGTTGAGCAACTGTATGACAATACCAATGCAACCTAGCATCAAAAAATTATACGAAACGGATTATCATCAATGGGTTGAGGAAACTGTTCAGCGTTTACAAGAGCAGGATTTTGAATCAGTTGATTGGGAAAATTTAATCGAGGAGATAGCAGACTTGAGTAGACGGCAACGAGATAAGTTAAAAAGTCTGTTAACTAGACTATTTGAACACTTGCTCAAGTTAGGCTATTGGAAATCTGAGCGAAAGTATAGTGGTAATCACTGGAAGGGAGAAATTCGAGTTTTTCGAGCTTCTCTTGTGGATACTTTAACGGATAGTCCTAGTCTTAAACCCTATTTTGCTCAAGTTTTTGAAAAGTGTTATAACACTGCGAGGAAAGTGGCTAGTGATGTGTCTGGACTTCCCCTCGAAAC
Source organism: uncultured Pleurocapsa sp. (assembly GCA_964441015.1). Taxonomy (GTDB): domain Bacteria; phylum Cyanobacteriota; class Cyanobacteriia; order Cyanobacteriales; family Microcystaceae; genus Hydrococcus. Next base: position 986 of record CAYTUO010000183.1, on the reverse strand, counting down.
TTTTCCCGTCGAGCCGATCGCTACCCCAGAACAGGTTTTAGATGAAAACTGGTTTCCCTCTCCACTAGATGAAGATAGTAATTAGTAGGTTAGCGGCGATCGCTCGCGCTAACGAATTTCTTGCCAAGTCTGAGCCATAACAAAGTGACTTAAATGTTTAACATTAGTAGTGGCAACCACGAAACTTTGCCCAGGATATTCAGCTTGAAGAATCTGACAAGTGGCAGCAATAATAACATCAGCATCGATATTTTTGGAATCGGCGGTAGGCTGTCCTTGTCGGCGGCTTTCTGCCCACAACTGAGCGGCTTTTCTCCAAACTTCTTGAGTGACTGGAAGAAAGTCAACTAAGGATTCAAGCTCATTAAGATTCTCCGAGAAAAGTTTATGACCTGTTGGTCTAAAACTATCAATTGTCGCTTTAAGTTTTTCTAAATATTCATGATTCACTTGAATTTCTTCTTCGGTCAGATTGTCGGCTTCTTCTATTTTTTGTTTTAGCCATTCCATCAAAGGTTTGTTCTTTTCTATTTGCTCTTCTACTGTTTTGCCATAGTGTCGCAGATAAGGGGCAAAAGTGTGTTGATTTTCAGTGGCAATCGGTTCAGTCATAATCGTTATAAAAAGCCAAGGTAATACAGATTCCCCTTGATTCTAGCGGGAAAAGTCTTAAGGGCGATCGCACTCATTCTCTAGCGTTGAGCGACAAAAGCTAAAAAGAAGATTAAAAAATTAAGGCTTTGGCACAAAATATGAGACGAAATTGGTAGACTCAATCGCTTCTCCTAGCCTGTAAGCGCAATGCCTCAGAAATTACAGTTTCTTTTAGTTGCTCCTCTAGTAGCTCTTGGCAGTTTTCCCTTCTGCGCGATCGCCACAGCACAAATCACGCCCGATCGCACGCTAGGATCGGAGAGTTCCACCGTCAGGCAAGACACAATTAAAGGCATTAAGAGCGACGTAATTGAAGGGGGAGCCACCAGGGG
>CAYTUO010000182.1:0-8816 GCA_964441015.1 uncultured Pleurocapsa sp. | reverse complement strand
AACGAACTGTGTGTATTGATGAAATGACCGGAATTCAAGCAATCGAGCGTAAGGAGAAAGATTTACCATTGCGACCAGGAAAAGTGAGGCGGCGAGAATTTGAATATATCCGTCATGGAACACAAGCGTTAATTGCTAATTTTGACGTTGTAACAGGTAAAGTTATACATCCAACTTGTGGTGATTCCAGAAACGAACAAGACTTGGCCCAAAACATCCGTCAACTCATTGAAAGTGACCCTGACGCTAAGAAATGGAATTTAATAATGGATTGCCTCAATACTCATCAGTCCGAAACTTTAGTTCGCCTCATTGCCAAAAAAGAAGGTTTAGATATTGACTTGGGCGTTAAAGGTAAATCTGGAATACTTAAATCGATGGAAACAAGAGCGGCATTTCTAAGTGACTCAACACATAGAATTGTTTTTCACTACACCCCTAAACATTCCTCTTGGTTAAATCAAATTGAAATATGGTTCAGCATTCTTGTACGTAAACTGCTCAAGCGGGAAAACTTGATTAGTACTTTTGACCTAAAAACACGAATCTTGGATTTTATTGACTACTTTAATATAACTATGGCGAAGCCATTTAAGTGGACTTATAAAGGTAAGGTTTTGGCTGTTTAATGGGTGCGTTATTTAAGCCGTACTGTACTAGGTATTTAGCTGAATGGCACTAAGATAAGCGGAAATCTTTGAAGAATAAGGGATTGAAAAGAATGACCCCCTCGAACCAGTTAAGGGGTGAATGGCACTAAGATAAGCCCAAAGTCTTGTGTTGCCTCGTTCCCAGCCTAGAGGCTGGGAATGTATTTCGAGAGGCTATGCCTCTCGTCAAGCCCCGGTCGGCTCCGCCGACCAGGATGGGTTCCCAGCCTGGAGGCTGGGAACCCGTCAGGGCAAGGGCTGTGTCTTAACTTAGTGCCATTCAACCCTTTTCCAAGTACCATCGTCGCGCCATTTCCGAAAATAATAATAGACAGTTGAATAAGGCGGGTATTGTGAAAGGTAGGAGCCGCGCTCTCGATCAATTACTGACTTACTTCTACTGCTAATTTGAAACCTAAGTTACTGAGAATGCTACGAACACTATTTAGTTGGGGATTGCCTTGAGCAGATAGGGTTTTGTATAAACTCTCGCGATTGCGGTTAGTTGCTCGTGCTAGTTCGCTCATGGTGCTATTAGCTTCGACTACATCCCTGAGTGCTAGTAAAAAGACTTCTGGGTTTTCGTCCTCTAAAGCTGCATTGAGATATTCTCTTGCTTCTTCTGGGTCAGTTAAAGCTTTCAGTAAATCATCTCTATAACTTCTAGTTCTAGTCATCGCCACGCCTCTTATAATCTTGCCAGTATGTCTTTGCTTGTTTGATATCTTTATCCTGACTGCTTTTATCACCACCAGATAACAAAATGATGATGGTGTCTCCTTCTTGCCCAAAATAAACTCGGTAGCCAGCACCAAACTTGATTCTCAGTTCGCTGACTCCTTCTCCTACAGATTTACAATCGCCTAAGTTACCCAGTCGAATGCGGTTAATTCTCGTCCGAATTATGGCACGAGCTTTCCTATCTTTGAGGTTTTCTAACCAATCGTTAAAAGGTGCGCTACCATCGGCTTTGACATAGGTAAGGATGGTTTTTTCTTGGGCTTCCATGAGTTACTGTAGTCTATAAGCTACAGTTTAACAGTTAACAGTTAACAGTTAACAGTTACCAGTCATCAGTTATTGTTCCCTGTTAACTAATTTTCAACCCATTGCCCAAGGTTGGATTTTTTCCAGTTGTTCGGCTTCGGCACGTTGAGCGTGATAGATTTCCCAAGCATTTTGTAGATTCAGCCAAAAATCGGGACTGTTACCGAAGAATTTAGACAATCGCAGGGCGGTGGAGGGGGTAATACCTCTTTTTTGGTTTACCAGTTCCTTTACTCGTTGATAGGGTACGCCAATTGCTTGAGCTAATGCTTGTTGGGTAATTTGCATTGGCTCTAAAAATTCTTTTACGAGCCATATATCTACTAATATTAAGTTCCCGTCCAATTTCACGATTATTGCTACCTTTGTCCGCCAGTAAGATTATTTTGGCTCGTAATCCTACTTGTTGTGGTGTGCTACGTCGGTTGAGTAATTTTTCAAGTTCTTGGCGATCGCACTCAGTCAAGTTTAATGAATTTGGAGCTAACCGTGCCATGTCCCAGTTCCTTGTACACGCCCTGACTACTATTTAATTAGTATCTCCTAATATGGGTACGCTATTTCCGCCGAACTGTACTAGGTATTTAGCTATTATATATGAATCCGCTCAAAAATCTGTGGAAGTGGAAATCCATTGTTAGTCAGCCATTGCTGGACGATCGTGAAGCGATCGCTAGCTGGTGGATGGGGATCTAAAGGATGAGGCTGTCTGCCCGTAAACTTGTCCAAATAGTCCATAAAAGCAAGAGATAATAATGCCCCACGCGGGTCATATCCTGCCTGTACAAGGAGGCTCAAACCAAGAAGGTCAGCTTCAATTTCGAGTCCCCGACTGAAAAACATGGCGGAAATTGGAGTACTTCCCGTCAACGATGCTTCTACTAATTTCCTTGCCAAATCATGTTTGATAAAGTGGGCAAGTTCGTGTGCCGCAACAAAAGCAATCATGTCTCGAAAGACCTGGCTTGTTTGATACTGGAGTTGCCCAAATATATCGGTAGGGGGCATAATATCAAAGTCGCTCCTTAAAGCCTGAGCTATCAGCCAAAAATGATAATTCAGATTAAAAGATGGATCTGCACGCCAGCAGGCGTATCCTTCTGCTATTGACCAACTGGCATTTAGCAAATCGTAATTAAAAATAAAGGTTCCATCAGCTAAACTTTCTGCATTCCATCCGTCTGCTGCCTGAGCAAGAATTTGAAGTGGGGCATCTACTATGAAGAAACGTGCCCTTGCTCCAGTTGCAGAAGCAAACTGATTGAGAATTTGTTGTAGATGTACTGTACCGTACCAATCCTGAACTACGATAGCACCCCCTTGGATAAGTTCTCGATACCTTTGAAGGGTGATTTGTTCAATCTGACTTTGTATTTGCTGACTCATGACTACAAAATTAGCTTTTCTTTAAAAATTTAAGATACTATTTTTCGCCATCATTGCTATTAGTAAAGCCAAAGTAATGAACCACTGATACATGGCTTCACGGCGTAATTGTTGCTGTTTTTGCAGGTATACTTGCTCCATTTCAGAGCGATACTTTTCAGAAATCTGCTGCATTTCGTCACGGAGCGAATCACCTAATTGATGAATGCGTTGTTCGATAAAATTAATCAAGGTTTCTGCCTGTTCAGATGGCTGTATTACTGACGATACTTTCGATTTTAGTTCGCTAGCAGATTGAACTAATTTACTAACTAATTTTTTATTGTCTGTTGATAAGTTTTCGGACATACTTTTTCTCCCGATTTAATCTAATGTTTCTGTGAGAATAAAATCAACCAAACCTTCAGTAAAAACGTCAACATTTAGCTGTTCGTAATATTTTAATTTTCTTTCTTCTTCTTGCGCTAATTTCTGGAATTTTGCGGCATTTTGACTAAATTGTTCGCTAGAATCTGCTGCAAGCATTGCAGCTTCCCATCTTTTACGCAATTCTAATTGTTCGTTAGCCAAATCCCGGCTTAAGCTACTTCCTAATCCTTCCCAATTCCTTTGAGTATTTTCTAGGCGTTCAACTAGGCGTTTTTCATCCAGATATTTGTGATAGGCATTTACTTCTTTCTGTCTATCAATAGCAGCTAAATCTTGTTGATAGGATAAATTTCTACTTCTTCCCGACCTCTTGTGATAATGAGCAACTCTTTTGTAGAAGAATTCAAGCGTACAACTTTTAAGGTAACTTTTGCGGTCGATTGGTAGGGGTTGTCCTGACCAATAAAGTTGCATTTGTTCGCCAAAAAAAGAACCTTCATCTGGTTGGCATTGACATTGAAACTGAGCATTAATATACTGTAGCAACCAGTTAATATTGGGTAAATTGGCTGGGATAGGACGACCAAGATTTTGTAAGCTATATCTGATTATGTGAGCTAGATATTCCTGGCGTTCATAAAGCATTTGCTGTTGAATAAAGGGGATTTCATTTTGTTCAGCGCCTACTTGTTGTACCATCCATGCCACTGTTTGTTCTACTACAGGTGGAGGATAAGGGAGTTTCTGGATTATTTGTCTAATAACTAACTCAAGATAATGTTTGCGCCAATAAATCATTTGTTGCTCTACAAAAGAATATTCATTCTGTTGAGCTTGGATTTGTTGCATCACCCACTTAATATTTTGAGGAGTAACTGGAATATTGTTTTGAGATAATAGTTCTCCGAGACTGTTAAAAAGATATCGCTGCCTTTGCTGAGTTTCTTCTATCTGTTTTATTTGCTCATCAATATCTTGACGAAATTTTTTGAGTTCTCGTCTTTCGTTCGTAAAGTCTTCTAGACATTTATCTATCTCTCTTTCTAATGCTGGTATCGGAGATGCAATTATTTTGTCGTAGTAATCTTCGTATTTGTTGGATTTATTTCCGAACCAATTAAAAAACATGGCTGACTCCTAATTATTTTTACTGTTCTTAATTTTTGCTTTTTTACTGAATAAAACGACTAGCTTCATCAGCCTTTTTTTCTACTTCTGTACGTAGGTGTTTGAGAATTTGCGAGGTGATATTTTTCATAGCTTCATCATCACTACTAATCATTTCTCGTGTTTTGTTCGCAATTTCGTGCCGTTTAAGATCGAGACTCTCAATCTCCGTATCATTAACAGTGGTTCTTAGCAACTTTGGCATATTAATTTTCTTGATGCTCAGGTCAATAAATTTGTCAACCTCATCCTTGGCAAAGAAAGTGATAAAAGCGGCGATTATCGGACCACCTAAAGGTAATGCCCACACAATTACCCAAAAAATAATGTAACCAATGAATCTGACTAGTGGCTCTAGTGGAATAGGGAAAGGAAATTCTGGATCGAAAAAACTTTCTGAACGAAAAGGAATTTTAAGGTCCATTGAACCTGTAGGTACATCATGCTTTCTACACAGAGGATCTATAAAAAATAAAAACTCCTTGCCAACCCCCTTATGCCACCACTCGTTACCGACTGAAGCTATAAGTTCTATTCCTTCAGATGTTTGCAACCACTGATTAGTTTGTTGCTTAATTTGTTTCTGAAGAACTTCAGTCGTCTCGAATTTTCCTTGCTTCCAATCAAATAGACCCGGAATAACAAATAGAGGAATAACTGTATCCATGAGCTTAGGTATAAGGATATCTAGAAACTCACTGCTGTGTTTTTCAATTAGCTCAGGCATTTCTTCATCAAAGACACGTTTGGTATTCTCACGGAAAGATTCGATTAGATATCGTCGCCTTCCCCATCGAGCTAATCCACTAGCAACTGAAAATTCTGGTTCTGGATCTTGTTGAAACTTGATTTCTGGGTTTTCTTGAAGAAATATTTGCTTAATGCTTTCTCTAATAAAACCCATACGAGAAGCTCCACCTGTAAGCAGTATGGCTCTTAGAGAATATCCCCGCGTGGTAATCTCATTTTTAGCTCTTTGAAGGAGATTTTGGAAGGTTTGAATCCATGAATATTGAGAATTAGCAAGCGGTTGGTGAATTAGTTGATTCATCAGCACGCCATTAACCAATGGCTCGAAAATTGTATTCCCAATCCGTCGATAGCCAACCGAAACATTGTCTTCAGCGAAATCATCTGGAGCATCAAAATATTTCTCTTTCGCTTGTCGGCAGAGGTATTTCATTATGGGCACTAGATTGGCATTTGCTTGAATCAAAGCAATGAGATTAGCCGCATCTTCATTTTTTTCTACTGAGTATTTGAAAATTTCTTCATCAAAGTAAGAAGCACCAAGGTCTTCCCCAAAATCTTTTAGTGGCTCTTCTGAATTCCAACCATGAATAATCGTAAAATCCGTGGTAGAAGAGCCACAATCAATGACCAGCACAGCCCCGTCATCAAGATCCGCCTTGGTGAGAGTTTTTCCCTGCTGTTCCATGACATGGAGAAGAGCAGCACGGGACTCAGAAACAACTTCAGGCTTTGGAAATTGGGGATTACTGAAAAGCTCTTGATAAGATTCGCGTTCTTTTTGCTTCCACTCGGAGGGGCAACCGATGATAATAACTCTGTCATGCCATTGAGGCACTTGATTAGTTTCCTGGAGATGCTGAAGGATTGAGTAATAATACTCTTGCATATTTTTTCTGTACTCAGGCTCTGAAGTTGCTCTTTTTTTGAAAGCAATACAGAGTTGATTCGGAGGCTCAACAACGCTATTAAAAGCTCGATCGCCTGTAGCAATTTTTCCATCGCCGCTGCGCTTAAATGCTGTGGTCTGAACCTTTTTATTATTAATTTCAAGGATTTCCAAGCGAGCAGAAGCGTGGGTTGGGATAGATGCAAGTGCGGTTTGCCCGTGTCCTAAGTCGAAACCAATAAAGTGAATATGCTTGACATTCATGTTTTTTCTCTCAATTTCATCTTATGTTTCTAATACCAGTAGCTAGACCCTTCAAAACGCCTGTTAAAAACTCAAAATCTACAGTATCGATGGTGTCACTTGGCTGATGGTAATGAGGATTTCGTAAATTGGCTGTGTCCGTTACCATAATGGCTGGATAGCCGTTGTCCCAAAATGGAGCGTGATCGCTTCTTCGAGTATCAGGAAGGAGCAAACCCCTTATCGCCACTGGAAGCCATTCGCAAGGGATTCCTGTGTTTTTAATGTGGTAACTAATATGAATTAGGTCAAGTAAGGTAGGCAAATTGCCAATTAAGGCAATGAAATCACCTTTGCTAGGATAGAAAAAATTTAAACCAGGAGGGTATTGTTGCGAACCGGGATTATGGTCGCAATAACCTAACATTTCTAAAGAAATGGTTAAACGTAAGGGCTGTTCTTGTCGTCGTAATTTGCTGGCATAGCAAAAACTACCTAGCAAATTGTATTCCTCAAGATCAAATGCCACCAACCTCAAAGGATAATGTCCTGGTTCAGCAGCAAAGATTCTTGCCAATTCCAACAATACAGCTACACCTGTAGCATTGTCGTCAGCACCAGGAGAACCAATAACCGCATCATAGTGTGCGCCAATTAAAATCGGTGGTTTCTGAGTATTGGTATCATTGGGTAAATCGAGGATGAAATTTTGGTGGGTTTTACCCCGCACTTGAAATTCATGTACCTCTACTTCCCCCCATTGTGTTAACTCTTGACGAATATATTCTTGGACGTAAAAATGGCCACCATTGGCAAGATAGGGATCTCGTGGACGCGCAATTTCCTTGACGTGTGACTGCAAATTCTCTTGAAGCGGCTCAGACATAGTATTTCAACTCTCCATGTGCTTATCACTAATCAATCAGAAGACCAGCTCCTCAGAATATTAGCCAGCCCTCTTAATGCCCCAACTGCCATCTCCCCGATTAAATCGTTTGCTGCTTCACCTTGTGGAGCCTTTTCTTTGCCTGTCAGTACGAAATATGCCAGACTTTCACAGTTTCGCAAAAAAGGATTAAATGTTACGTGGTTTAATTCGCCTTGTTGCCACGCTGAGTATATGGCGTGCCACCTGCTTTCAATTTCCGCTTCAGAACTCATTCCTTCTATTAACTCAAATTTGACTTGTTCCCCTTGTTTAAATTCTTCAAGCGAACTAATTCTAATAATTATGGAATTGTCTTCTTCATTGAAGCCAAGGTCTAAAACCTCTTCGTATCTTTCATCGTAAACACCGACATGATTCCAAAATCTCAAAGGAGAACCCCTCTCAGCTAAAATTCGACGAGATATAAGCTTGAATCTATTACTCATGACAACTCCTTGTATAAACTACTCCTGGCTTTTCAGCCAGGAATTTCTCAAGTTTCTTAGAGGTTAATCCTCATTAGGCTTTTGGAAAGAACGAGGTAATAGGGAAGGAGATTTCGTATCTGCTTGAGCTTGTTTACGTCCTGCTTCGTATCCTTCTTGATAATCGCTGAGATTCTCAAAAAAACGATTACGAGGTCGGTCGTTATACCCATCCTTAAAGCCTCTGGAGTAGTTCATCTGCTTTTCTGCCTCGTCAGCTAGGTAGTTTGCTCCATCAGCGATTCTATCCGCTACTTTTTTGACTATATCCATCTCAGTACTCCTGTAGTCTGATTCGCTTAAAGATATCTCTCACGCGATCGCACCTATGCAGTTTTTTAAGTCTTAACCGGATTAACCTATTCGGAACCCATCAATGATTTCCTTGCTGCTAAGTCAACCCTGATAAGTTAGACTCGCTTAAAGATATCTCTCACGCGATCGCACCTATGCACAATTGACTGACAAGAGTTTTGCAATCTGTTAGCTGAACGTGCGGTGCTTCACCAGTCATGGAGTTACTAAAGCGTGATCGCCTTGCGGCTGAACTGGCGGCGATGGAAACCCAACTCTCAGCAGCAGGATCTACTGCCGAAGAAATCGCCTTGGAACGAGCTAACTACTTTGCCCAACGCGATCTTTGGTCAGATGCTTTGCAGGAAATTTATTCGGTGAAAAATCCATCGGCTGCTTTGACTAGCAATGCCCAAGAAATCTTGACTTATCTTTGCGAACCTGGCGATGCCGATCCCAGCCAAAAAACGAGATTTTAGTGCGTCTTTTCTGCATATCCTCTATCTCCTTAGAAATATAGTCAAACAGAATCCAATGGATTGTTAGTTTCAAGGAGAGCTAGATTTAATCACTGATTTCTTTTCTAAAGTTTATTAAAGCTGTTGGGA
>CAYTUO010000181.1:0-8837 GCA_964441015.1 uncultured Pleurocapsa sp. | reverse complement strand
AGGAATAGAGACTTTTAATCAGGCAACCCTTGCGGCTCAAGTCGTTCCCGAAGCCCCTTTGACCGAAGTGAATGGCAAAATTTTCTTTAACTTCGATCGCATTGAGGTAGAAAGTCTTCAAGGAAAATTTAGTGGCGGGGAAGTTACAGTAGCGGGCACCTTACCTCTCGTACAAGCGATCGCGCAGAAAAATCCTCTAACTGTGACTCTCGATAATCTGGCGCTCAACCTCAAAGGACTCTATCAAGGCGGCGTTCAAGGGAAAGTAATAATTACAGGCAGTGCCCTAGCACCAGATATCGGCGGACAACTCAAGTTATTTGACGGTCAAGTTCTCTTGGGAGAAGGAAACGGCGGAGAAAACGGCGGATTTGGGGGTAATACAACCGAATTTTCCCATCTTCAACTGACTTTAGCTGAGAATATTCAACTGGTTCGACCTCCGATTTTAAATTTCTTGGCAACGGGTAGCCTGACTTTAAATGGCAGTCTCTATCAACCTCGTCCACAAGGCACCATTACCCTCAAAAGCGGTCAAGTCAATCTCTTTGCTTCTCAGTTTCGCCTCGATCCCAGCGAAGAAAATACTGCTGAGTTTTCTCCCAAGCGGGGACTCGATCCTTATCTCAACGTACAGTTAAGGGCCTCAGCCACCGAGACAACCCGTAACGCAGTTCGCACCAATCCTTCCTCTTCAGAAATTATCGATCCGTTTACGGCGAATTTAGACAGCTTACAAACCGTTCGCATTAAAGCTAGGATACAAGGATATGCGAGTCAACTAGCCAATAGAATCGAGCTAACTAGCGTTCCTCCCCGCAGTCAGCGAGAAATTATTACCCTTTTAGGAGGAGGTTTTGTCAATACGTTAGGTCGCGGCGACACGACTCTGGGTTTAGCGAACTTGGCAGGATCGGCAGTTTTTGGCAGTTTACAGGGCGCGATCAGCAATAAATTAGGTTTGAGCGAGTTTCGCATCTTTTCAACCCGAACCATCGATGAGAAAGAACGAACCAGCAAAAACCAAATTGGCATAGCGGCTGAAGCAGGTATAGATATTACTAAGGATGTTTCTTTTTCCGTGCTGAAAATTTTGAATACTGATCGACCTCCTCAATTTGGCCTTCAGTATCGCGTTAATGATAATACCGTCATCCGAGGTTCGACGAATTTCTCCGACGACAGCCGAGCTACTATTGAATACGAGCAACGATTTTGAGGTGAGCGTCTCGACGAGCGAACCTCCCAAAGGCCTCGCGATCGCCAATTTTGTTCGCTCCCATCGAGTTAGACTTAACGCAGCCAAAAAATAAAAATAGCCCTACAGCGATCATTCTAATTTTTTTCTTCGAGGAAAGTTTTAGCGATTTCTTGCCAATCTATCTCATCAAAAGCCTCCTGCAAAATATCGGTGTATAGAGAATTGTGACCGGAAAGTGGATTGTTGAAATCTGTCACCAAAGCTTCTATTTCTTTAGCAAACGCTTGAATTTCATTCCCAGCATCAGCAGCTAGCACCCGAAGTTGGTTGTAAGTATTCTCTTCTTTGGTTAACCAGAGGTTGACGAGCCACGTAGAGTAGTTTTTAAATCCTTTGTAGGTCATCGTTTTAGTCCTCCTCTTCTCTCTTAATTATCTCAAAAACGATTTTGCAATTAATTATCAATTAGTCGGTTTTGTTGCAAATAAACAGCAAGAACCACTATCATTGTCAATAGACGAAGTTTCTTGAAAGGAGTTAGTTATGCCTCCTTATACCGCCGCTTCACTGAAAGCTGAACTAAATTCGAGGGGTTGGCGCTTGACACCGCAGCGAGAGAAAATTCTGCACGTTTTTCAAAATCTTTCAAGGGGAAATCACCTGAGTGCAGAGGAGCTTTATAATCTTTTAGAGCAGCGAAGCGAAGGCATTAGCTTATCGACTATTTATCGGAGTGTCAAGTTAATGTCGCGGATGGGAATTCTGCGAGAATTAGAACTGGCAGAAGGACACAAACATTACGAACTCAATCAACCTTATCCCCATCATCACCATCATCTCGTCTGCATTCAGTGCAACAAGACAATTGAATTTAACAACGATTCGATTTTAAAACAAAGTCTCAAACAATGCGAAAAAGAGGGATTTCAATTAATAGATTGTCAGCTAACCGTGATGACAATTTGTCCTGAAGCCTTACGCATGGGATGGCCTTCTGCTTTGCCAAGTAATTGGTATTGTACTCGTGCTATTTCTGAAGGGAAAACGCTGAAATCTCTCGTATCGGAAAGCGTTGATTGACCAAGTAAAGTTTCATACTTCTACTCTAGAACCTTCCTGAGAACTAGAACCGCCCTCTGATGGGGGAACTTCTGAGTCTTGCGTCTCTGCTTGGATGGCTGATGCAGGAGTTAAGCCTTCAACACAGTTGATAACAGCACCTAAAACGGAAACATCTGCTTCTGCAAACTGGTCGATCGCTTCATTTAACAAGCTAGAACGAGTCATTCCTGGTCGAGTGACGAGGATGAGTCCATCGGTTAGCGATTCGAGTAAGAGAGCATCGTTACAACGCAATAGGGATGGCGTATCGACGATTACCATATCAAAGCGCCCTCTGGCATCTTTGAGTAGCAACTGGAGTTCGCTAGATTCAATAATTGCTGCGGCTTGTCTCTGAGGGCCGGGGCTGGGTAAGACATACAAGTTTTCGATCGCCGGAACTAAGTTAATTGCGTCGCTGCGATTGGCGTAATAGCGCAGGGGTTCGATCGTCGCATCGGGATCGAGTGTCACCTCCAAAACCCTAGCCTTAGAACGACTCCGCAAGTCGGCTTCTACTAACAGGGTTCGCTTGCCCGCTTGAGCCGAGGCGATCGCGAGGTTATAGGCCGTCACGGTTTTCCCCTCTTCATTAGAGATACTGGTGACTACAATGACCTTACAAGAGTCCGAGGCCAAGCGGCGGATATTGCTGCGGAATCGCTCGTAATAGGGCAAGTAGGGAGACTCAGCATCCACTAAAATCGGACGACGTTCGGCTGTTTCTCCAGTAACAATAATGGGCAATTGTCCCAAGACGGGAATCTCTTTCTCAGTGAGGGTATCGCGCAATTCTTGAGGCGTATGCAGGCGATCGTCAACCATTGCCAGCAAGAAGATAACCCCAGCACCGACTACCAAGCCAATCCCCGCACCAGCGCCAATAATCAGCAAGCGATTGATGACTGGCGGTGCGTAGGGTTTAGCCGGAGGAACAACAGGCTCTTGCGAGACAGCCAAGCTACTATCTGTTTCTGCCTCAGCCGATTGTGCATCAACCAGAGCCGTGAGAATATTTTGGTAGATTACCCGTTGAAACTCCACCGCTTGAACCAAGCGAGCTTGCTGTAATTGCTTGTCGGGGAATTTTTCGTACTGCTGTCTCAACTCCTGTTCCGTATTGGCGACCGAAGCCAGTTGCTTGATTAATCCGTCTCGCTGAGTTTGCAGCGCGACTAGCTGGTTTGCCAATTGCTGTCTGGCTGGATCGAGGTTGCTTTCTTGACGAATTTGAGTGGGTAAGGGAGATAAAATGCCATCTTGACCGATTAATTCTTGAGCGCGCTGTTGCAAGAGGATTTCGTTAACTTCTTGATCCTTCTGTAACTTAATAATATTGGGGTGTTCCGGTCGTAAATCCTGCTCTAGGCGCACTAATTGGAGTTCGTTTTGTAAGATTCTTGCCCGTAAGTTAGCAATAATGGGATCGGCACTCAGCGCAGAAGATGTATAAGCTTGATCGGGGGTCAATCCTAGCTGCTTGGATAAACTATTCATTTGACCTTCAATTTGTTGAAGAGAAAGCTGGATATCGCGCTGTCGTTGCTGAGAACTGGTAATTCCACTAAATAAACTGCCATCCTGGACGGCTAGTAAATCCGATCCCTCTCTGGTGATATAACGATAAAATCTCTCTTCTGCTTGAGTTAAATCTCCTTGTACCTGACCGAGCCGTATAGAGAGGGCCTCGATCCTTAGCCGTAGAGAAGATGTGTTGAGCAAACGACTGTACTCAACCATTTCATCCATAAAAGCGTCCAGAATCAACGTTGCGCGAGTAGGAGATTCGGGATCGATATACTCCAGCGTTATGACTTGCGGTTGTTGTGTTTGCTCTTGCTCTTTCTCTTGATCGGCGCTTTCTTGGCCGGGGAAAAGAATTTTTAGCCGTTTATCGCGGATTTCCAGAATTTGTTCGGCGTTGAATTTTAATTTCTCTGCCACCCTCTGAAGAACCCAAGGAGATAGTAAAATGTCTCGGTTAACCGCTCTTCCTTGTTGCTGAAGCTGGCTGCCAGTGCTGGTGAAGGTTGGCGGCGGAGTCCGGTAGGCTAATTGTCCTAAAGCTTTATAAGTGGGGCGAGGGGGGGGTGGCGGGGGTTGAATGACGACAACTCCTGCAATCCCGACAGACAAAAGAAAAAGTAAAAATCCCAGCCAATTGTATTGTCTGAAAGCAATTAAATAGCGCTTGACAATAGGTGGAGTTGCAGCCATAACTATCCAATCAATCTGACGAATGCCTCTATTTTAACGGTTGTTTAAGCGAGAAATTAAGACAATTTTTTAAGCTAAACCTAGACGAGGACTAACAAGACGGTGTTAGAAAATTCATCTCTTTGAGAGAAACCAAAGAGCTAGAATCCAAACCCTCTTCTTCCTCTTCCCCCTCCATTGCCTAAATCCTCAAACCGATCCGGGATATCCAAGATAAAGCTAGAGAAGCCAAAAACATCGCGGATGGGTTGAGTAATCGTGCGAAAGGCAGCAAGGATCGTCCCTAATAGGGTGCGATCGACGACAATGACATCTTGATCCTGTAAAGGAACGTTTTGCGCCAGATCTCCTTCTATTGCTCCTGTAGGACTGAGTTCCTGGACGATCGCTCTTCCTTTTTTGGGATCGAAGCGCAGTAAGGTAACTTCATCATAGTTAACTCGCAGGGTATCTGAGGAGGGGAGACTCGCAACCACATCTAGAAAAGTACTGCCACTGGGTACATTGAGATTGCGTAAGGCGATCCCTGAAGCATTAGCATTGGGCACCAAGACGCGAACGGTGATGGTTGGTTGAATTAGATTAGTACGGGCGATTAGGCTGCGATCGTAGCCTTGTTCTTGGGCGAATTCTAGTTTGGAGACAATCACGGTATCTCCTCCCTGAATGGTAAAATCTGGCACTTTTTCTCCTTTGAGCAAGGGAGTATATAGGTCGATTTTTTCCTCAAGGACTGACCCATCAACTAAAGGACGACGAACAATAATCGATCGCAGATCGGCTTTTGGGGTTGCTCCCCCGGCTGACAGCAAAACCGATGTAATTGGCGTTCCTGGAGGTAGGGTATAGAAACCCGGTCTGACGATTTCTCCTAAGAGGGTTAAGCGAACCACACGGGGCGCTATGAGATTGGCAATGACTAACGGTTCTTCTTTAAGGAAGCGACGGCCGAGTTCGTAGGCAATTTTTGTTTCCACTTCTTGAGTGGTCATTCCTACCACAGGAATTTTGCCCAGGATGGGGATGAGAATGTTCCCGTCGCGATCAACCGATCCCCCAAAATTGAATTCTGGAAAATCTTGTACATTAACACTGATCGAATCTCCTATATCCAGTCGGTAGGTTTTGAATGTTTGAGATTCTCTTTCTTGGTAAACGGGTGGAGAGTAACTCCTTGGGGGCAGATCTAGCTGTCTGAAGGTGGGGGAGGTGACTTCGGGAGATGAGGGTTGAGATTGGGGAAGCGTTTGAGAGTCTGCGGGTGACTCATCGGAAAGGCTTGGTAAGGGGTTTGCTGGTGGCTGGGGTTGGGGAAGCGGCATGGGGTCTTGTGCTAGCGCAGCCTCGATCCATCCCAGGGAATTAGCCAGGGATAACACCATTGCACCTAAAAGGCTACTAAAACCAGAAGCAACGACCTTGAAGCTAACAGGAGAAATAATTGTTATCTGATGTCGTCGGTGCATATTTAAGGACATACTTAGTTTAGAGGTTAGCGATCGCTAACCGAGGAAAAAGTATAAAGGATTAACGGGAAAAAAAGGTGAAAGCGATCTCCTAATCTTTATGGTTGAGGTTTCCTAACTTTAGCTTCTTCTAGTCCCCAAACGCTAGCGATCGCGAAATATCTCTTGTTCTAGTGTTGTTTGAACGGTTTGCGCTAAAGACTGCGCTAAAGCTTCTGTCGATTCTAAACTCTCCAAAGGCTCAATGGGAATTTTTAGGCTTACGGCAACCCAGGGAACGCGACGGCGATGGAATTGGGCCTGTTGATCGGCCAAAAACCACTGGAGTGGAGAATAATTACCTCCCCCCAGCCAAGCATACCATTGGACTACAGCAAAGGTGGTTTTATTCCAAGCCCTAAAAAATTGAGCTATAACTTGCTCGTCTTTTCCCTCTTCTCCACTAAATTTTAAGGTTTTCTGGGAATCAGTTTTCCAACGCTCAACCCCATCAATATCTGTCCATTCGACCTGGGGATGACTTTTATAATAATCTTGAGGCATGAGCAACAGGGCTACAGGTTCTTGTCCCTCTTTTTGGATAACTTGGTACGACCATTTATTTCCTCCAATTGCCACTTCTTGCTGTTCGAGGGTTTTCCAATTCGGTAGTGTCAAGCCAGTTTTTCGGAGGTTTTTAATCTGACTAATATGGCTTATTTGGGGCAAATCTGACCAAGACCATGTTCCACTCAAATAACCTGGAATTGCTCCGATCGCGATCGCGACAATCAATAGCAAAATCGGAACTAACTGAGCAATTGTTATTTGTTTTTTTATTTTTAATAAAGTCATTTATTTTTGGATGAACAACGCGAGTTACGAATCCTTTAAAGTAGAAATTTTTTCGGATTGTTCTGGCTGTATCTGAGTGTCAAATCCATCCATAAAATTGAGGAGTAATACAATCGTGCCTAACATACCAGCCGAATACAAATCACCTCCCCATCCATCGTGCAACCAAGTAAAAAGTTGGTTTAATCCTTTGCCATGAAAAAAAGAAAGTAAGGTATTGCGAACGATATTAGCTCCAATACTAATGGTTCCTGCTCCAACTAACACTAAAATTGCCTTTTTTCTATTCCTTAAATTTCCCGTCCAGTGCAATAACATTAAAGCAACGTAGAGGCTAGTAAATAACATTTTCAATCCAGCACAATAGGGAGCTACTTCTACAAGTCTTCCATCGACTGCTAGATAAATTCCATCGACCGTCACATTGAGTCCTAACTGCATCAGAATAAACCCGGCTGCTCCAGCAATAAATGCTTGCAGGGGTAAAGTATATGGCGTTATTAAGTAAGGAACTGAATTGGGAGTTGCTAAAAGAACCAACAATAAGGGAAATTTTTGTAAGTTTAAACCCGGTAATCCCTTGAGCCAGAGGCACAGTCCAGCTAAGAAAATTGGCAAAGATAAATGGACGAGTTCAATCGTGCCAGTTAAGTAAAAAAACGTTCCCAATAGCAAGAGAATTCCTCCTAATGGGTGAACTTTATTTTCTAGCCTCAGCCACTTTTTACGCTGCATCCAGCCAAGATAAATGGCATAAGGAAAGCCGATCATTCCGTGACTGAAATATTCGTGTTCAGTGCTGATACTTTTGTTTAACCAGCCATCATACCAGTGGAGAATTAAAGGAGCATAAAGAATACCTAATAAAACGACAAGAATGATGTGAAAAAGATTTTGTTCTATCGCTAGAGGAAATTTTTGTTTTGCAAGCATTCTTCCGCTCCTTGTTGGATAAACTTTGATGCAACTAGTACCGCTATGCGGAATTCTTTCATTCAAAATTCTTTCATTCAAGTAATTATCTGGGAGCGCGGAATCTCCCATCTTTCAAGTGGGAGAGGAAGCGCGACTGAAAGCGGCTTTAGCCGCCCTCACCTATACATAATTTATTAGAACGGCGAACAAGTTTTATCTGGTTAAGTCCAAACTGACCAAGGCGTTTCCAGTTTTGGTCGTAAACACTAACTTTTTTCGACTTCTCGGTATCAGTAAAGCCGCCAACCCAACCAAAAAGCTTTTGTCCCTTGGTTGTAACACTTACTTTGTCTCCTGCTCGATAGCCAAACGGCGTAATCGTTCCTCCTTTGCGCTTACGGATTCCGCCAATGCTTGCGTTGTCGAAATGCATTGCCCGTCGGTAATACTCAGGACGGGTGATGACTCGAAATGGTGCTGGAGTAACATCTAGAGAACCAAACCACATTGCACCATGTTCGTTTCGTTTCCAATATTTACCAAATCTGACAAATTGAGTCGCTGCTAGAGCAATTCCATCAACAGCATGAGTTTCAGGTTTTGCTTCCGATTTATTCTTTTTATCTTTAGTTAAACCTAAATACTTGCGTATCTGGCTAGTTCCATTGCCATCCGCTTGCCATCCAAAACAAGTAACCACTGGTGCAATTTTCTTTAACTGTTCGATTGCCCAATACTGAGCAACCATTACAGGCGAGAATCCTTTACCCGATTTGGCGTTTCGGCGACCTGATGTGCGGTCAACATCGACTCGAACCAACTCGTAAACCACACTAGACAACGGAAAAACTTTAGCTAATTCTCTAACTATCCGAATCTCCATTAATCGAGATGCTTTAATCGACGGAGCAACCTTGGATTTAACCCGATTAGCAAATCGTTTTTGTCGATGAGAACGGAGCGAGAAAGCTACTTTGCGGTTGATGCGTCTACCCCGTCTGACTCGACGTTGCAAAGCACGACCGCGTACATTCTTAATCACTTTGTTATTTTTAATGACTGCTGTACCCATCCGTTCTTTAACTCGCTGAAAGGGTAAAACC
>CAYTUO010000180.1:4289-8906 GCA_964441015.1 uncultured Pleurocapsa sp. | reverse complement strand
CTCCACCGCAAAGAAACTTTTGTCGCGCCAAACTATCCTCTCTATCAAGATTTTGCTCATTTAAGCGATCTTGAAGAAAAATTGGGATTGTTGGACAATTCTCGTTTTATTGGGACTCGTTTAGAATGGGAACAACGTCTAGACGCTCGCCGAATTGCTTTTGAAGGACATCGCCTCGTCTGTCTGCTCAACGGGACATCTAGTCAAGCGATCGCTATAGAACGTCATAAAGCTGCCATAGCACGAAAATCCCTCTCTCGTCCCGTTCGTTTGGCGTTAGAAGCGGGTTTATTTACGCCAGAGGTCACCACCTTTTTTGACTATGGTTGCGGTTATGGCGGCGATCTACAGCGCCTTGCCGAGAAAGGGTACAACAGTTCGGGATGGGACCCTTATTATCTTGCCGATACTCCTTTTGTCCGGGCAGATATCGTTAATTTGGGGTACGTGATCAATGTAATTGAAGATCTCGAAGAACGCCGGCAAGCTTTAATTAGAGCTTGGGAATTAACCCGTCAAGTGTTAATTGTAGCGGCACAGGTGCTAATTAACGATCGCGATCGGGGTGTCGTTGCCTACGGCGATGGCATTATTACCAGTCGCAATACCTTTCAGAAATATTACGAGCAAGAAGAACTAAAAATCTATATCGATCGAGTTCTTAATGTCGATTCAATTCCCGCAGGATTAGGAATTTATTTCGTTTTTCGGGATGAAACCCAAGCAGAAGCATTTAGAGTTTCTCGTTTTCGTTCCCGTGTAACGACCCCAAAAATTCAAAAGCATATTAAACGATTTGAAGACTATGAAGAGTTACTCGCACCTTTGATGGAATTTGTCACCCAAAGAGGTCGCCTTCCTAGCAAAGGAGAGTTAGAAAATGAGGCAGAATTAAAGCATGAATTTGGAACAATTCGTCGAGCTTTTCAGGTGGTTTTACAAGTGACTAACCAAGAAGATTGGGATGCGATCGCCCAACAACGCCGTCAAGATTTGCTGCTTTATTTAGCACTTAGTAACTTCAGTCACCGTCCTAAATCCAGAGAATTATCTTACCAAGTTCGAGAAGATATTAAAGCTTTATTTGGTGGCTATAAACAAGCTTGTATTTTGGCAGATGCCATGTTACTCAGTCTGAGAGATTTAGATAAGATTGCTGAATTATGTTACAACAGTTTCGTCGGGAAAAAGTTTCGTAATTCTTTATTGATTCATGTTAGTGCTTTAGAAACGCTGCATCCTTTACTAAGATTATATGAAGGTTGTGCGAGTCGAACCGTTGGTCGTTTAGAAGAGGCAAATTTAATTCGATTCTTTTTTGATCGTCCCAAAATTTCTTATCTTGTTTATTCAGATTTTGATACCAATCCCCATCCACATTTAAAAGCCAGCATGGAGATTTCTTTAGGAGATTTGCACGTTAAATATCGAGACTTTTCTGACGAACACAACCCTTCTATCTTACATGAAAAAGATATTTTAGTGACTCCCGATTATCCCCTCTATGAAAAATTTGCTAAGTTAACTCGTAAAGAAAAAGATTGGGGATTGCTAGACGATTTTAGTACAATTAGTCGTCTTCAAGGATGGCTAAAATGTTTGGAAGAGCATTGTGCTTTTATCAAAGGATATCAACTGCATTGGCGCAAAGATGCCGATCCCTATAAAGTTAAGTTGTTACAATCTCAAATCAATGCTCGGAAAAGAGGCAAGAAAGCTTAAATCAGTTATCAGTTATCAGTTATCAGTGACTGGTGAGAAGGTGACTGGCGATCGGTGATTGGGAAATTCTTCTCCTGCTTCCCCTGCTCCTCTGCTCCTCTGCTCCCCTGCTCCTCTGCTCCCTCTGCTCCCTCTGCTCCCTTGTCTCCCCACCCTCCCCACACTCCCCATTCCCCACTACCAGTTACCAATTGCCGATCGCCCCTGCTTGCCTAAGCGAATCAAGAGAAAATAAGCCAAGTACAACGTATAAATAATCAAGCCTACTATTCCCAAAAAGCCTAAAAATCCTGGCGTTGCATTGCGATGAAAAATTTCTTTGTATTGCCAGGGAGCTTCTAGCCAAACTTTACAGAAGGGAGTTGCTAGAATTTTGTCTGTTGAGTAAAAAGCACAAGAGAGAAAGGGAAGAGTGGCGATCGCACCTAGACTACCATAGAGCGTCACGGCCCAGCGCCAGGAAGTCAGCGCGAATTTCAGGGTGCTTTGGGGCAAATCTTTGATTTCATCGTTTAAATCGACCCAAAACCAGAGCGAGATAGGAATGAAGGCGCGAGCAGCAAACCCCGTTAAATAACTTATTGACCAAGTAGGAATCATCAAATAGAGGGTAATCATCAGTAGGCTCGAAACCCGCCAGTAGATAATTAATAGCCGCAAAATGGCATCAGATTGACGCACCAATGCCCAAATTAGCAGAATAATGGGCACGATGAGGGTAAATACGGCTGCTAATCGGTAATCTGTCCATACTAGGGGTCGAAGCCAAGTTTCATCCATTTTGTCTTGCTCGTAACTCAAACAATCTTAAATTACCAAAAAATAAGCAGTGAGAACCGCAAGGGAAAGATTCTCACCGCACTAAAGTTGGGTTTTAGAAGAGTTGAAGCCTGCTAGATAAAGTTCTAGTCTTCATAAAGTCGGCACTCAGCCGCATCGGGATTCTCTTCGCAGTATTGCTGAAAAGAGGTTTTCTGGGGATGACTTTGACGCTGATGGGCGGCTTCTGCTTGTAATTCTTCGACGGCATCCCAAGCCGCAGCGCATTCACCAGAAGCGGCTCCTTCGGTGCTGCAAACGGTTCTAGCGTTTTCAATTTCTTGTTCAATCTGATTTTGGATATTGCTCATCATTCCTCTGGATAAAGTGACTTAATACAGTATAAAAAATTGATTGAAACTAGCGGTTTCAAGAATTTACTAGGTCAGGCTGCTACTCTTTGAGCTTAAACAGTCATTTTCCTCAGTATTATCTTATGCTGTTCTTGCGTTCCGAATTGATTTTGATGTCTTAAGATTTGACTATAGCTTAAAAGCGCAAAATATAAGGTATCGTAAGCTTTAATGATCATGGAACTCATGAGCGATCGGATGCAGTGGAGCAATGCCTTATCAACTCGTCCCTCTCTAGAAACAGCCATCACAGAAGTGGTCGAAAGGGTTCAACAGTCTCTGTCGGGCACTCCCGATTTGGGAATTTTTTTCATTTCCTCTGCCTATGCCACTGACTTTCCCCGCGTCATGCCATTGCTCTCAGAAAAATTACCGATTCCAATTTTGCTAGGCTGTGGGGGCGGTGGCGTTATTGGTATGAATAGCGATCGCCAAACGGTTGAAGTTGAAGGCAATCCAGCTTTCAGTCTCAGTGTCGCCCATCTCCCAGGAATTGACATTCATCCGTTTCACATTTCGGCTGAAGCCTTGCCCGATTTAGATAGTCCGCCAGAAGCCTGGATAGAGTTAATGGGAGTTTCGCCTCAGAAAAAACCTCAATTTATTTTACTCTCAGATCCCTTTACGTCGAGAATTAACGATTTATTAGAAGGACTCGATTTCGCCTATCCTGGGTCGGTAAAAGTAGGAGGACTGGCAAGTGCTGGTACTATAGGCGTACAAAGTGCCCTTTTCTATCATTCTCGGGGCGATCGCGATCGCTCTCTCTACCGCGAAGGAACTGTTGGCGTAGCTTTAAGCGGTAACTTTATCCTAGAAACAATTGTGACACAGGGATGTCGTCCCATTGGCAAACCCTATCGAGTCACTCAGGGAGAGCGCAATATTATCTTAGAGTTAACGGAAATCGACGAAAGCCTTGAAGCCTTTTCTCGTCCGCCCTTAGAAATGTTGAGGGATTTACTGCAAACTTTGAGCGATGAAGATCGCCAGTTGGCACAGCATTCTCTGTTTATTGGCATTGCCAGGGATGAATTTAAATCTCAACTCAGGCGGGGAGATTTTTTAATTAGGAATCTCTTAGGCGTAGATCCGAGAAAGGGAGCAATGGCTGTGGGCGATCGCATTCGTCCCGGTCAAAGAGTACAATTTCACTTACGAGATTCGGAAACCTCCGCCGAAGATTTAGAATTTCTCCTCGAAGCTTATCAGCACGAACAAGGCAATACGGCCTCTATTGCGGGTGCTTTAATGTTCTCTTGTTTAGGACGAGGAGAAGCCCTCTACGGATTACCAAATTTTGACTCTCAGCTTTTTCATCGCTATCTAAAAAATATTCCTTTGGGAGGCTTTTTCTGCAACGGAGAAATCGGGCCTGTAGGCGGCAGAACTTTTTTACACGGCTATACCTCGGCATTCGCTATTTTTCGACAACCCTAATCAGTAATCACTGATAACTAATAACTGATAACTGATAACTGATGAGTCACCAATCACCTATGACTAAAAATTGATGTTTTTCCTTTTTCCCAATCTTTTATCTAACAGCTTTTTCTTGGCACAAGTTTCCCCGACAACACCGCCTCAACCCCAGGAGATTGTAGAACCTCAAGAAGTACGTTCGTTACCAGGACAACTGGATAATATCCCCGTTTTTAACAGCAACAGTCCAGAATTAGTACTCAATGAGGGAATTTTATTATCAACTTTTCCGCCTAATGGC
>CAYTUO010000180.1:0-4279 GCA_964441015.1 uncultured Pleurocapsa sp. | reverse complement strand
TAGCCCTTCCTCCCATTTAAATTTTCCTTTGCAGGGACGTTTTGATATATTTGCCCATCATGTCGCCAAGGCACCGACTCCAGAAGATTTGCGGACGCTATACTTGGGGATAATTTTGCACAATCGGGGTCAAAAACCAGTAACTGTCAATATTCTGCAAGCAGCCAGCTATCTGAGTCAACCCGATGCTCCCTTTATTGAATTGCCGCCTCAAGTCGAAGATTCCCAAGGCAAAGTGTATGCAGGGCCCGGAAGTCGTGTCATGGGAGAAATTCTGCGAGGGGAACGTCAAGCAATCTTTCCGCGTCAAATTGTCATTCCTGCTGGGGAAAGTCGGATGTTAGTCAATCTGCCGATTCCGGTACGGGAGCTAGAACCGCCGTTGAATGGTCGTTCTACGTATATGCGGTTGCACAGCGATGGGACAGTGTATGCAGCTAGTCTGGCGATGTTTGCTCCAGTAGATGGGGCAGGAAAGGAACGGGCACCGATTTTAAAAGAATGGGAAAATTTATTAGAGAAAGGAGAATTAGTTACGCCACGCGATCGCGCTCCTACGTCTCCTGGTGCATCTGCTAATATTATCTACGGTCGAGTTGCTGGCGTTGCTCAAGGTTCGGTCTGGAAAGCCAAGTTAGTCGATCCGACATCTTTAGATTTATCTATTCCGTCCAAGGGAAAAGCTTTTTCCTATGGACTGAGTACGTTAGATGGCGGAAGATTGGGAACAGAGCAAGTTCAAAGTGCGCCTATGTTGGTGCGCTATCCTGACACTGCCTATAAAGCGCAGGGAAATTATGGCGTGCAATATAGTCTGACTATACCCCTGCGTAACCCTACATCGGAAAGTCAAACGGTTACAGGATCTCTGCAAACGCCTATCAAACAAGACCAACTGACGGGAGGATTGCGTTTTTTTGATCCCCCCGCTCAACA
The DNA here is from genome assembly GCA_964441015.1 of uncultured Pleurocapsa sp. Lineage (GTDB taxonomy): Bacteria > Cyanobacteriota > Cyanobacteriia > Cyanobacteriales > Microcystaceae > Hydrococcus. The sequence continues at coordinate 3,343 of CAYTUO010000180.1, read as the reverse complement.
AGTGTTTTTCCGAGGAACTGTAAGAGTCGGCTATACAAACGAGCAAGGAGTTTCCCAGACTCGCTATTTTCATTTAGTTCAGCGACGGGGACAGCAGGGAAATCCCTTACTTACAACGACGATACCGCCCAATGATTGGCGTGTAGTCCAACTAGATTTTCTCTATCCTCCCGATGCAACGCCGCCGCAAGTTTTGACGATTGAGACGTTGGAGTGATAAGTAGAGATAAGGCAGCTATGCAGAGGCGCGATCAGCAGAGGGCAGAGGGCAGAAGGAAATAGGAAGGAAGAAGGATATAAGGTTATTACTACTAATTAAACGAACTTGAGCTTAGATATTGCCTATTTTTCAAGCTGTTTTACTTTCTCTTCTCGATTCTTGCTCGGTTTTTCCAATTCAACTTTCGGAAATAATCCAAGCATAAATCGGTTGATGTTGGTTCGAGTATTGCGACTCGCATCGCTAAGGGGTTGGGGAAGAAGGCGATCGCCAACAGAGATAAAGAGCAATCCTACAATTAACAACCCTGTTAACAAAGTTTTAGGACGCATGGTTGCCTCCAACCTGGAAAACTACCGACATTTTTAATATTGCCCAAAAAACGCTAAAGACTAAACAGAGAAGGACGTTGATTTTGCCAAGGATTCGCTTTCTCCAACTGAGCGGCCAGCGCAAGTATTGTCGTTTCTGCGGCAGGTTTTCCGACTAGCTGAATGCCGACGGGTAATCCATTGGGATCGAAGCCAGTTGGAATGGCAATAGCAGGTAAACCACTGGCATTGAAGGCCGGACAGGGAGCTATCCAGTTAATAATTTTAACTAGGGTTTCTTGGGGCGATAAATCTGCCCACTCGCCAACCCGAATCGGTTGATGAAGATAGACAGGAAGCACCAAAACATCAAATGTATCAAAGAAAGCGACAATACGACGAGAGATAATTTGCATTTGGCGAACTGATTGTAAATAGTCTCCAGCCGATCCCGCTTGTTCTCCAATCCAGCGATTGAATGAATTTAAAAGTTCTAAAGGAATTCCTGCGGCAGTTACCCCAGCTTGCCATACCTTTTTAAAAGGTTCAACTAAGTCCTCAACTTCGAGACAGACTGGTTCGACAAAGTGTCCCATCGTCTGTAAATGCTTTACTGTTTCCTGAATGCCTTGCTGACAGATTTCTGCTGCGTCGCCAAAGGGTGACAGGGAGATAGAGAAAGCAATGTGTAGCTGTTTTGGCTCTCGATAAGTTGCTTCTAGAAAGGAGATCTCAGGATCGGGCAACCAGTAGGGATCTCCCATCACATATCCAGACATTACGTCTAACAACGCTGCTGCATCGGCAACAGTACGGGCTAAAGCTCCATGAGAGGCAATGCCGCTTTGATAGTCGCCAACAGGTGCATTAGATATTCGTCCTCGTGTTGGTTTAATCCCTACTAAGCCACAACAACTTGCAGGGCCTCGAATCGAGCCACCACCATCGGAACCGTGGGCGATCGCGCACAAACCTGCTGCAACGGCTGCTGCTGCTCCTCCACTCGATCCTCCTGGCGTATAGTCTAGATTCCAAGGATTGCGGGTTGGTAGAAATCCTGGCGGTTCGGTATAGGGAAGAGAACCCAGTTCTGAGGTAGCTGTTTTTCCCAAGATGATGAACCCAGCCATCTTCATTCGCGCGACTACTCCATCATCATAGGTAGCCATGTTGTCTTTCAGGGCGGCTACGCCATAGCTACAAGGCATTCCAGTAACGGAATAGAGATCTTTGATCGCGGTAGGAACGCCAAAAAAAGGAGGCAGCGACGCAGGATCTGAAGTGTTGGCTAACTGTTCTGTTTTAGCTTGCGCTTCGGCTAAGGCAGTTTCGCTGGCAACGTTATAGTAGCTGCCCAGTTGGGAATCGTATTGCTCGATCCGTTCTAAGTAAAGTTCGACTAATTCTAACGGAGAAATCTGGCGATCGCGGATGAGTCGCGCTTGTTCTAGGGCTGGGGTAAAGGCCAGGTCAACGGCATTCATTTGAGATCTCGGTAATGGTGAGAAGGTGAGAAGGTGACTAGGAAAATCTTACCTAATTACCTGTTGGAGCGAACGCATCGGGAATAGGAACTGGCGAATATAAACAGAACTTATTGATACTATATAAATTCATTTGTCAATCTATCTTTACAATTATTAACAAAATTGTTACATTTATTTACATAAGGAAACAAACGGAGAAAACAAACGATGTACACCACTGATGACAGAGGCATTCTGAACAACTACGCAACCGAACCCAAAATTTATTACGCGGTTTACCCCTCTCGAGAGCAACAGAACAACTATGTACTGCAAGGAGCGATCGCATCCTTATTGGTTACCGCTTTAGTTCTGGTTTCCTTTGCTGTTAGCTAACCCAAATTTCGAGAAGAGTTTACAAACACATTGCGATAGATACTGAGAGGTTAATTATGTTTGCACCGATAGTCTTATTACTCCGCGAACAAATGGGAAAAGCCAAATTCAATCAACTGCGTGGTAAAGCTATTGCCCTTCATGCTCAAGCAATTACCAATTTCTGTAATCGGATTGGCATCGAAACAAAAGAGAGACAAAATCTCATTCGTTTAGCCAAAGACAACGGGAAAAAATTAGGTTTACTTGCCTAAATCTTTCTGGTAATTCGCAATTCTAAATTTATTAAATTTTTCACGCTTAAGTATTAATCGAATAAAGGAGAAAAACAATGACACTTTTACTGGCTCTATTTCTTGTTGGTTGGATTGCTGTTGCTGTAATTGGTACTCAAGCCTATTTTCTCGGCGAACAGTCTAAGCCAATTCACGATCGCAACTGGAAGTCTGAATCTTTTGAGAAGCTAGCCAAAGCCGTTACCGGACAGGACATCGATTACAGCAAGCGCGTCTCTGCTTACAGATTAGACGCTTACGCTAGCAATAATCTGCCCAACTAAATCTATTGCCTAATCGCATTGGATTTCGATATCTCCCAGAAGACAATGAGTTCTCCTCTTGACACCTCGGTATAAACGCCGAGGTTTTTTATGGCTGATTTTTTGGGTTATTAATTTGCTGAATTTGAGTGAGAAAATAATCTTGTCGGTAGCTTAAGGATCTAGCAATTTCTAATCCTTTTTGAAAAGCAATTAAAGCTTGAGAATAGTTATTTTGTTTGAGATAAATTTGTCCGATGCGATCGTAAGCATTCATTAAACCATAGTAATTGTAAGACTGTTGCTCGACCTTAATCAATTCTTGATAGATTTGTAGGGCATAATCATCTTGATTATAGGTTTGATAAAGATTGCCTAATTTATTCAGTGCTTCTCCCGCAGTTCCATACTG
>CAYTUO010000179.1:0-8922 GCA_964441015.1 uncultured Pleurocapsa sp. | reverse complement strand
GAATATGAATCTCGCCTAAATTGGTCGGTAGCCACGAAAACTGTGAAGAACTTTATGATGGAGATACTTTAAAAAGTATTAAAAATGTTAAACCTGAAAAAATTACGCGGGTTAAAAAGTCTGTGGGTCTTGTGTCTATCCCTCTTAATTTTCTTCTGTTTTGATGTAGAAGCGGGATTGGCTCATGTTCCACACGATCCGATGGTCGAAATAGAAATATCTCCCACTTTTAACCAAGACCAAACAATATTTTTTCTGACAAGAGGACTGCATATTATGGGCAGTTTGTTTAAGTCAGAAAATGGAGGTCAGAGTTGGACAAGAATCGACGCAGGTTTAGATAATAAATATAAATTATCTTCTTTAGCTATTTCTTCTCAGCCTCAGAAAACGCTATTTGTTTCCACGCTGGGAGATGGGATATACAAGTCAGAAGATGAAGGAATTTCTTGGATTAAAGTAAACCAGGGACTAACAACCTTGAGTTTTGACCTCGTTTTTATTTCTCCTAACTCTTCTGATGTTGTTTTCGCTGCTGGAACGGAAAAAGGACTCTACCAAACTAACAATGGCGGGAAAAGTTGGGAGCAAATTCTAGACGGCGAAACGAAAGTTACTGCTATATCTACTCTCCCTGATCGCCAAAACCGGATCATTATTGGCGACAATAAAGGCATTCTTTACCTATTTAATAATGACAACAAGGATTGGAAAAAACTGCCTGTTCCTCTCAATAGCGGGGCAATTAATACCATAACAGTCTCTCCTAACTTTTCTTCAGATAAAACATTTTTTTTGGGAACTGAAAAAGGCGGTATTTTCAAAACTGTTGATGGAGGCATTTCCTTCAAGGCAGTCAATGAAGGCCTATCCGATCAATCTATTCTGTCTGTCGTTATATCACCTAACTATGGCACGGATTCCACACTATTTTCTGCTACCTGGCAAAAGGGAGTTTTTCAGTCAAATGATGGGGGAAATAGCTGGAAGAAATATAGTGAAGGTTTGACCAAAACTCGTCAAGCAGATGCCTGGAAAATCCCTCATTTTAAAGATTTGAGAATTTCTCCCACTTTTAGTCAAGATAAAACTGTTTTCTTAGGTGCGTTTGATGGATTATTCAAATCAACCGATGGAGGAGAAAGTTGGAAGGAACTAGACACTATCTTATCGCTATCAGGAGTAATTAACAGTGTAGCGATATCGCCAAATTATAAGAATGGCCCTACCGTTGCGATCGCGACCTATTTAGATGGCGTTTCCATTAGTAATGACCAAGGAACTACTTGGACGGCAATTAACAAAAATTTAGAGCAATTCTCTCTCGTCAAATATTATCGCATCGCCGATCTATATGGGATTGTCTTTTCTCCCGACTATACTTCGGACAACACGCTATTTACAGGGAGATGGGGAAGCTTTTTCATCTCGAAAGATAGAGGCAAGCATTGGGATAAAATTGACCTTCCTAAAAAGGTAGAAGACTGGGATTATATCATAGCAGTTGCGCCAAACTTTAGTAATGATCGCACAATTTATCTAGGAGGAAGGCTAGGGACTATTTTAAGCTCAACGGATGGCGGGAAAAACTTTTCGGTTGTAGGGCAAGTTGGACGACCCATTTTTTCTTTAGCTGTATCGCCAAATTTCTCGTCCGACAAAACGTTATATGCCAGTGTTTCTGATGGCGTGTATAAGACAGTCGATGGAGGTAAAACCTGGCAAGCAGCAAGCAACGGTATTGTTATAAAAGAAAAAGTTAAAGAAGGCGATCCGGCTATGTTACCGCTTGATCAAAATCCATTCCTTTCACCTAGCGAACAAACGATCGCTATTTCACCTAATTATAAAGTCGATAAAACCGTTTTTGCTGGTACGATAGAGGGTCTTTTTGTCACTAACAATGGCGGAAAAAGTTGGAGCAAATTAACTGGAACTGGAGAGGGATATATAGAAGCGATTACCCTATCGCCTAATTACCAAAGTGATCGCACATTATTGGTTAGGGTAAGAGGAAAAGGTTTATTCAAAAGCATTGATAATGGGGCAAGTTTTACTTTAATTAAAAATTATTCCTCGAATCCAAACAATGTTTACCCGCAAACTGGGCCTACTTATTTTTCTCCTGAATACGCTATTGATAAAACGATTTATGCCGCATCTGGAGAAGAATTGTTTAGATCGACAGATGGGGGTAATAGCTGGTCAATTCTAACAACGCCAATCAACAAAAGTTTTGCAACTCAACTATCTCGCTTCTCTCTTCGCCTCTATCTTGAGATGACTAATTCCCCAATCCGAAAGTTTTTAACGGCTCTAATCGCTGCTATATTGAGTTATCTTTTTATCGGGTATTTAAAGTTAGACAAAAAATTACCCTTTAGGCAATCTGCGATCGCAGCAGTAGGTGCTATGACGACAATGATCTTAGTTTTGGGTCTTCTGTCAATCTAAATGAACATTAAAATGATTAAAAACTTGAGCGTTTTTTTGCTGCTAATTTTCACTGTCTTTTTTTTTAATATTGAGGCAGCTTTAGCTCATACTCCACACGATGTTATAGATGAAGTAGAAGTATCTCCCAATTATGGCCAAGACCGAACTTTATTCACTCTGGTAAGGGGAAACTTATTAAAGTCAACCAATGGGGGACAGAATTGGAAAAGGATTGTAAAAGGCTTAGATAACAAACACAAGCTAAATTCTTTAGAAATATCCCCGAAATCAAAGAAAACACTTTACTTATCGTCCCTTGGTGATGGAATATATAAATCCCAAGATGAAGGAAACTCTTGGTTTAAAGTTAATAAGGGATTAGGAACTTTAGATATCAATTTGATGGCTGTTTATTCCGATGAAGTTGTCTTAGCTACTGGGAGTAAAAACGGACTATATAAGAGTAAAAATGGGGGAGAAAGTTGGGAGCAAGTTATAGATCGCAAAATTACTGCTATAGCTTCTCCCTCTGAGCAGAAAAATTATATAGTTGCTGGCGACGATCTAGGCGTTCTCTATGTTTCTAATAATGGAGGCGAGATTTGGCAACAGCAATATATTTTTTTAGATAGAAGAGTCATTAATGCTATCGCATTTTCTCCTAATTTTTCTGCGGACAAAACATTTTTTGTTGGCTTAGATGGCGGAGGAATCTTTAAAACTGTTGATGGTGGGCGCTCCTTTTCAGAAGTCAATAATGGCATATCAGATAAACGGATTATGTCTATTGCTATCTCGCCTAACTATGCCAAAGATTCCACTCTATTAGCTTCCTCGTGGTACAAAGGAGTTTTCTACTCAGATAATGGGGGAAATACTTGGACGAGATCTCGCGAAGGTCTTACCGTAGATCCTCAAGCCAATCTATTTAAAGAACCCCATTTTAGCGATCTGCATTTTTCTAGCAACTATAACAACGATAAGACAATTTTTTTGGCAGGGTTTGATGGACTTTTCCAGTCAACTGATGGGGGAAGAGTTTGGAGTCAAATTGACACTTTATCATCCAAAATTATTGTTGGTCTTGGTTTATCGCCAGATTATGCTAACGATTCTACCCTTGCTTTCACAACCTATGTTGGAGGAGTTTATCTATCTCGCGATCGCGGTACAACTTGGAAATCCATTAATAATGGTCTAGAAGAAGCTAGTCATTATAACAGCCGTCCCGATTATGTCGCTCGTACATTCGATCTGGTTTTTTCTCCAAGTTATCGTGCTGACGACACAATATTTTCAGCTTCCTGGCATGAATTTTTAAGATCTACGAGTGAGGGGAAGCACTGGAATAAAGTTTCGCTTCCACTAACGCAAAACTATCCGCTAAAGTTGGTCATCGCTGTTTCACCCAATTTTGCCTCTGATCGCACTGTATATTTAGGGACTGATATAGGGGAGATTTTTCGGTCAACTAATGGAGGTAAAGATTTCTCGCTGGTTGGCAATCTCGGTCACTCGATCCATTCGCTAGCCATTTCGCCAGATTTTGCGAGCGATCGCACCTTATATGCAGGTGTTAGCGGTGGCGTATATAAAACAGTCGATGGGGGTGAGACATGGCAAACGGCAAGCAACGGTCTTGTCATTTTAAAAAGAAAAGTCGATCTCGATCAAACGTGGAAAGATCCCATCTATCTAACGATTTCACCTGGCTACAAAGTGGATGAAACGATTTTTGCTGGAACGGCACAGGGTCTTTTTGTTACAAAAGATAGAGGGAAAAGCTGGGTAAAATTTTCGCAGACAGCTTATGGCGAAGACAGTTATATAGAAGCGATCGCCTTGTCACCCAATTATTCCAGCGATGAAACGTTTATCGTTAGCGTCAGAGGAAAAGGATTGTTTAAAACCGTCGATAGGGGGAGGAATTTTGCTCAAATCGGGCAAGCGTTGCTCGATAAAAACGAGTTGTTATCGAATCTGGAATATTTCAACTCGACATCCCTCCCAATCAAGTTTTCGCCATCCTACGCGATCGATAAAACAATTTACGGCTTTTCGGCAACCGAGTTATTTAAGTCAACCGATGGGGGTGAAACTTGGGAAAATCTTCAGCTTCCAAGCTCTCCCGATAAAAATTGGATAACTTATTTATATTTCAGTTTAATTCTTCTGCCCAAGCGAATCTATCTGGCGGCTTTTACTGCTGCTATATTTAGTTATTTCCTTGTAGGATATTTGGGAATAGAGAAAAAATTACCCTATCGCCGATGGCAAATAAGAATAGGCACTGCCCTAGCTGCTTTTTGCTTAGTTTTAATTGTGACTACAGTTCCTACTTTTTTGGTTAATTATTAATCCGAAGTTCAGCTAGTCTTAAGTGCAGAAATGAACGCCCTTTGATTGAGAATTACGATGATTAAATACTTGTCCAAGTTCTTGTATATTCTTCCAGCCAAAAAGAGTAAATTCATTTTCATAATGTTTTTATTCCTTTTTAGGTCTGTTCTAGAAGCATTTGGAATCGGACTTGTGGGGCCATTTCTTGCTTTGGCAAACAATCCGAATATTGTCTATCAAAATAGCTGGTCTAAAGCGATTTGTGAAATATTAAGTATAAAATCAGCCGTTCATTTTATTGCTTTGCTAGGCTTTGTGATCGTTGTTATCTTTTTCATCAAGTCGTTTATGACTTGGCATATCAAACATTTTATATTTGAATTCAGTTCGCGAGTCAGGACAGACCTAAGCAATAAACTGATGAGAGCTTATTTAGCTGCTCCCTATAGTTTTCATTTAAATAAAGATAGCGCTCATATCATTGAAAGTATCAATTCCTATACGAAAAACTATTCCGATCAAATACTGATGCCTCTTCTAACCTCGGTGGCTAACAGTATGTTGATAATTGCTTTAGTAATCTTATTGTGTTCACAAAACTTAGTTGCCATCTTTTCTTTGGCAATGATTATATTTCCTCTAATAATTATTTTTAAAAAATTTAAAAATAAGATACGCTATTGGGGCAAGAACTTAAGTGTTTCCAATGAAGAAATGATTCGCATCGTCAATCATGGCTTAGGGGGAATTAGAGAAACTAAAGTTATTGGATGTGCGCCCTATTTTGAGAATCAACTATATCAGCAAGGTAGAAAATACGAAAAAGCATTTAATAACTTCTTGGCTTTTCAAGTTTTACCGAATCTTATTACTGAAATTGTTTTAGTTATATTTTTAGTAGGTTTTACCTCTATTTATTTACTTGTTAATCCAAACATAGAGGCAATCACTTCATTTTTGGGAGTTTTTTTACTAGCTTCTTTTCGTCTGTCGGCAATTCCTGGCGTAGCAAATTCAATCACTAAACTGAGAAGTCAAAGCCATGTAATAGATAGGCTTTACTACGAACTAAAGGAAATGAATATTAGCAATGAAGTGCAAGTTTCTGATGAAGCTAATGATTCAAATTTGAACCAAAGCGATCGCTCGTTGGCTTTTAAGGAGCGAATTACTTTAGACGATCTTACATACTGCTATCCAGGAGCTTCAGAAAATGCCATCAATAACGTATCTCTAACTCTGAAAAAAGGTCAGTCAATTGCTTTAATTGGAAGATCGGGAGCCGGAAAAACAACCTTAGTAGATGTCATTTTAGGTTTATTAATTCCTCAGAAAGGGGACATTCAAGTTGATGGGATATCAATATACAACGATCTGCGTGCCTGGCAGAATTTAATTGGCTATATTCCCCAGACTATTTTTCTCATCAACGATACCATTGAGAGAAACATTGCCTTTGGCGTTCCTGATAGTTTGATCAACCAACAGAGACTAGAAAAAGCGATACAAGCGGCTCAACTATCGGAATTGATCGAGCAGTTGCCTGATGGGATTAAAACTAAAGTAGGTGAACGAGGAGTGCGCTTATCTGGCGGTCAACGTCAGCGCATCGGGATAGCGAGGACACTTTACCACGAGCGAGAAATTTTAGTGTTAGATGAGGCAACTTCAGCACTGGATAATGAAACAGAAAGTCTTGTCACTGAAGCAATTAAGTCCTTAAGTGGAACAAAAACAATGATTCTCATTGCCCACCGCCTCACAACTGTCGAACACTGCGATCGCATTTATTTGATGGAAAAAGGGCGCATCGTCAAATCAGGAACCTATGAAGAGGTGATTTTAGGCGAACATTTAGCCAGTCAAGCGTAAAAATATTTAGAAAACTGGGGAGAACGTAAATCTTGAAAACCATCGCGCTGGTAGATAGCTATCAAGGAGGTCATCACTTAACTTATCTCAGGCTTTTCAGCAAAACTTTACTCGATCTTGGCTATCAAGTCATGACTTTTAGCCCGGAACCGGCCCAGGTTAGTGAATGGATTGCCTGTCACTGTCCGCAGCAAGATAAGCGACTCTATCCGTTTCAAATTCAAGAGCCTAAAATCCCTAACTTACCTATCGTTGGAAAATTGCCTCAACCCCTGGTCGTCCTTGCACGATGGCAGTATGCTACTAAGGTAATTGGGAATGCCGCATCAGAGATTAAGCAATCACCCGATTTAGTCTTTTTTAACTGGCTAGATAATTACTTCAGTTATTATTTAACCGATCGAATTGTTGACCGAGTTTTTCCCTATTCCTGGTCTGGTCTCTATTTTTTCCCAGATCGTTTACGTTCTGGACAACGATTTTTACCGATTTTACGGACACCTCTGACTCATGCGGCAGTTGCTCGCTCTTCTCGCTGTCGAGGCGTTGGCGTTCTCGTTGAAACTATGGCTCACGAGTTGCAAAATCAACTCAAACATCCTGTTATGGCCTTTCCCGATCTGACTGACGAGTCAACACCCGACTCTAATTATCCCCTTGCCAAACACATTCGGGAGAAAGCAAGCGACAGAAAAATTATTGGTCTAATTGGTTCCTTGAGTAAGCGCAAGGGTTTATTTACGCTATTAGAAACTGCCCAGAAAGCAAGAGAAGAAAATTGGTTTTTCGTTTTTGTCGGTCAACTGTCCAAATTATCGGCTAACGATGATGGGAGACTTCAAGAGATTGTGCGATCGCAACTTTCCAATTGTTTTTTTCATTTCGAGCGTATCCCAGAGGAATCTCAATTTAATGCCTTGATTGATGTCTGTGACGTTTTATTTGCTGCTTATGAAAATTTTCCTTACAGTAGCAACATTTTGACCAAAGCTGCCGTTTTTAGAAAGCCTGTCATTGTTAGCGACGGTTTCTGTATGAGCGAAAGAGTACAGCAATTTCAAATGGGATTGAGCATTCCCCAAGGAGATGTATCCCAATGTATTGAAGCCATTCGTTGTCTGTGTCAGCCATCCGCTCCCAATAGCCATCAGCTAAAATTTAATTTTGAAAGCTATCAGTCCTATCACTCAATGGAAAGACTTTATACGGTCTTTAAAGAAATTTTAAAGATTAATGAATACTAACCCAAAGCCTCTTTTTCTGTTTTCGTTACCTCGTTCTGGCTCAACTTTAGTTCAGCGTCTTTTAGCGGCTCACCATGACATTGCTACCGCTACAGAGCCTTGGATTTTATTACCTTATTTATATACCTTAAAAAACAAAGGAATTTATGCTGAATATTCCCATTGGCGCTTTAGAGAGGCAATTGAAGATTTTTGTCTCGAATTTCCCAATGGAAAAAATGATTATTTAGATGAAATCAAAGAATTTATTTTAAATCTTTATGCTAAGGCAACTAAAAACAAAGAAAAATATTTTCTCGATAAAACGCCTCGCTATCATCTCATTATCGAAGAGATTATTAATCTTTTTCCTGATGGAAAGTTTATCATTTTGTGGCGAAATCCTTTAGCGGTAATTGCTTCTCTAATAGAAACTTTTGGGCGAGGTTATTGGAATCTCTATGATTATCAAGTTGATTTATTTGATGGTTTAGAGAATTTAATTGCAAATTATCAAAAATATCCTGATCGCATTCATGCAGTTCGCTATGAAGATATCGTTGCCAATCCAGAACAGGAATGCCAGCGTATGTTTGCCAACTTAAATTTGTCATTTAATGCTGAAATTGTAGAAAATTTAGATCGAGTCCAGCTTAAGGGAATATATGGCGATCGCACAGGTGTAAAGCAATACCAGTCCGTCAGCGATCGCTCTCTAGAAAAATGGAAGTCTATTTTGAATAATCCAATTCGTAAAGCTTGGTGTCGGCAATACTTACAGTGGATTGGGAATGAAAGATTAGCTTTAATGGGCTATAAAATGGAACAGCTTATGGAGCAATTAAATACCGCTCCCTTATCGATGGAAAACGTTCCCTCGGATCTGAAAAAAATTATCTTCGATCGCCTCAATGCTTCGATGGAATATAACACCTTTCAAAGCAGAGTAAAAACGGTCAAAAAATCTCAAAGTTGGTGGAAACTCGAAGCTCCTTATTCTTGAGCGCCAAATTTTTATGCAACAGACTGAGTTGAAAGCTTTAATTGTGAG
>CAYTUO010000178.1:0-8926 GCA_964441015.1 uncultured Pleurocapsa sp. | reverse complement strand
ACAGTTATCAGTTATCAGTGTCAGGAGTCGTAGAGACGTTGCACTGCAACGTCTGTACAAGAGTTCAGGAGTTCAGTAGTCAGTAGTCGTTAGTTCTCTGTTCACCAATCACCAATCACCAGTCACTAATCACAAGTCATATGCAAGTTAAATATATAACAGCTTACTAAGGTTATTGATTGTTTTGGCTTGCAGTATAGGATTTAAGCTATATTATCCAGGAGCGAGAAACAGTATTAATATACTATGAGTGTAGGAAGAAAGAAATGATAATCTCATGTTTCTTTTAAAAAAGCTTGTAAAAATAGGAATTATTAGCCTTTTACTGCAATTCAACTCTGCACCTGTAACAGCGATCGCGCAGTTACAACCTATCTCGAAGCAAAAACATTCTTCTTTTAGAAATACTTTCATAGCTGCCAGCGAAAAGGAAAAGCGCACAGCATTGGTTATCGGCAATAGCAATTATCAAGAAACCGGCCAGTTACCCAATCCCGTCAACGATGCAACTGATATGGCTCAAGTCTTAAGAGAACTTGGCTTTGATGTCATTCTCTTAAAAGATGCCAACCTACGTCAAATGGGTGAAGCACTCGATGAATTTTACGCCAAGTTGCTTGAGGGTGGTGTAGGTGTGTTTTACTATGCTGGACATGGAATGCAGATTGATAGTGAAAATTATCTGATTCCTATTGATGCTAAACTTGAGCGAAAGCAGGATACGCCTTATGAAGCGCAAGCGCTTGGCAAAATTTTAGGGGCGATGGAAGATGCTGCTAATAACGTTAATATTATTATTATCGATGCTTGTCGCAACAAACCCTTTAATCGCGGGTGGCAAAGATCTAGCCAAGCAGAAGGTTTAGCGCCCGTACAGGCGGTGAGGGGTTCATATATTGCCTATGCTACTGCACCCGGAGATGTCGCTGACGATGGAAAAGGCAGAAATGGTACGTTTACTGCACAAATTTTGAAGCATATTAAAACGCCTAATCTAAGCGTCGAGGAGATGTTTAAACGAGTCCGACAAGGTGTACTAGAAGACACAAATAACCAACAAATTCCTTGGGATTCCTCCTCTTTAGTCGGTGAATTTTCTTTTAATCAAACGTCAACTTCTGTTGCAACCTCAACTCTCGCACCAGAATCAACAACTTCTACCTCAACTCCTGCATCAGAATCAACAGCTTCTACCTCGACTCCCGCACCAGAATCAACAACTTCTACTTCAACTCCTGCATCAGAATCAACAGCTTCTACCTCGACTCCCGCATCAGAATCGGCAGAAAAGTTAGTTCAGCAAGGACTTGATCGCGTTGAACAAGGAGATAATCAAGGTGCAATTGACAATTTTACTGAGGGGATCGCACTTAATCCTGACGATGCCGAGGCTTATAATAATCGCGGGGAGGCATACCGGAATTTACGACAATACCAAGAAGCGATCGCCGATCTCGATCGCGCTATTTCCCTCAATCCCGATTTTGCAGCAGCCTACAACAATCGTGCCAATGCTTACCTTAGCTTACAACAATACCAAAGCGCGATCGCTGATTTCAACCAAGTCATCTCTCTCAATCCCGACTATGCCAATGCCTACAACAACCGAGGGGTGGCTTATCTTAACTTACAACAGTACCAAGAGGCGATCGCCGATTTCAACAAAGCTATCGCACTCAATCCCGATTTTGCAGCAGCCTACAACAGTCGCGGGAATACTTACTACTATTTACAACAGTACCAAGAGGCGATCGCCGACTTCAACAAAGCTATCGCACTTAATCCCAACTATGCCCAAGCCTATTACAATCGTGCCAATGCTTACCTTAGCTTAAAACAGTACCCAAAGGTGTTGGCTGACTATAACAAAGCTATTGAACTTAATCCTAACTATGCCGAAGCTTACTACAATCGAGGAGCGACTTACTCTGAGTTAAAACAGTACCCAGAAGCGATCGCCGATCTAGAAAAGGCCACTCAACTATTTTGTCAACAAGGAAACGCTAACTGCCAAAAAGCGCAAGAAATTCTCAGACAACTACAAACAGATCTTAGATGAAATTTAACGGGCAACACGCAATTATCACGGGTGGGTCAAGTGGAATTGGCAAAGCGACAGCTAAATTACTAGCAAAAGAAGGGGCTAATATTTCGATTATTGCTCGCGATCGCACTAAATTAGAAACCGCAAAAATAGAAATTGAAGCAGTAAAACTTAATACCAGTCAGCAAATTTTTCCCATTGCAGCAGATGTCTCCAATTGGAGACAAATTGAGGAAGCTATCCAAACTTGCATCGCCAACGTAGGTACTCCCGATATTCTAATCACCTCTGCTGGAATTGCGCGTCCTGGATATTTTCAGGAAGTACCGATGGAAGTATTTGAACGCACGATGGCAATTAATTATTTTGGTTCGCTTTATAGTATCAAAGCGGCATTGCCAAGCATGGAAAAACAGCGAAAAGGTCATATTGTTTTAATATCTTCTGGAGCCGGATTAATCGGAGTTTACGGTTATACTGCTTACAGTCCCAGTAAATTTGCTTTGCGGGGATTAGCAGAGTCGCTACGAGGTGAATTAAAGCCATTAGGGATTCAACTTTCTATTGTTTATCCTCCCGATACCGATACGCCTCAATTAGAAGCAGAAAATAAAACCAAACCACTCGAAACAAAATTAATTACAGGAACCGCTAAAACTTGGAGTGCCGAGTCAGTTGCTCGCGAAATTATTCAGGGAATTGAGAAAAAATCGTTTACAATTACTCCGAGTTCAGAAATGACAATCTTGGGACGATTTCACAGTCTTTTATTGCCAGGACTAAATTGGTATTTCGATCGCCTTGTCACAAAAGTAAAGCTTCAAAAGTTGCACCGGATGTAGAGGCACAAATCCATTAAATCGCTTCACCTGAGAACGACAAGAATAACCAGTGACTAACAAGTGTTGTCTCTCTTCTGGAGATGAGGGGATATGTCTTTCCCAACTCATCTGATAAATTCCTTTAGATTCAGTATAGTGTTCAGCTTCGTGACCGTAAATTCCGGCCATGCCGCAGCATCCCGTAGAAACTAAAATTAAAGGAATTCCGATTGACTGAAAAACTTGTTGCCACTGTTTCTGAGATGCTAAAGCAATGGTCTTTTCGGTACAGTGACCTAATAAATAATAGGATTGTGAGGTAGTAACTTTCGGCAGTCGTTCGATTCGATTCAGCAAAAATTCTTGTAGTAATTGAACCCTTGGAAAAGCTAGTTTTGGATCGAGGATTTTGAGATATTCATCTCGATAGGTGAGGACGATGCTAGGTTCAATGCCAATTATGGGAATTCCCAAATTTCCTAACTCAGTGAGATACTCAATATTTTTCTGCGCGATCGCAGAAAATTCTCTCAGAAATCCCTTAACGTGCAAAGGTTTACCATTGGCAAAAAATGGCGGGACATAAACGGCATATCCCATTTGGCCAAGAAAATCATAGGTATCGAGAACCAGTTGAGCTTCATAAAAGCTAGTAAAAGCATCTTGCAGTAAAATGACACTATTAGACCGTTCTTCAGGACTCAAATTTGATAATCGCTTCAGATCGAATTTTGGTGCTTGTCTTTCTTCTAATCCCTGTTTGAGAGTAAAGGGACTGACGACAGGCGGATTGACCATAGCGAAAAACTTTTGAATAAACCAGTCACTCACCGGATTCTGAGTTAGTGCATTTGCTAGGATTGGGATGCGAGATTGCCAACTGGCAAGCATTTCAATATTCCCCATCAAGTAATCGCGCCAATGTCTGAGGTATCGGGTGTAATAAAGTGCCAGAAATTTTGCTTTCATCTCTGGAATATCGACATGAACAGGACATTGACTAGCACAAGCTTTGCAGGAGAGACATCCATGCATCCCTGCATACACCTCATGGGAATAGTCATAAACCCCCCAGGATTTCCCCAGAGTATTCCAGACTTTGACCCAAAAATTGCCTGGTTTTTCTAATTCTTCGCGCTTGAGTGTTCCTAACTGTCGCAACCATTCTCGCAGTAAACTAGCACGTCCTTTAGGAGAATGAATGCGATCGCGCGTCACTTTAGATGACGGACACATCACCTCATCTGGATTATAGTTAAAACAGGCCCCATTGCCATTACAACTAAACGCCTGTTCGTACTCAGATCGCACTGATGCTGGAACTTGTCGGTCAAAATGGCCCCGTAGAGAAGCTTCGATTCGCACGACTTCTGCTGAACTATCAAAGGGGGTAACGATTTTTCCTGGATTTAAGCGATTATCGGGGTCAAATGCTGCCTTGATCTTCCGCAAATCTTGATACAATTCTTCTCCAAAGAAAGCAGGCGTATATTCGCTGCGAAATCCTTTGCCATGTTCCCCCCACATCACGCCGCCATATTTGCGTACCAGTGCCACAACTTTATCTGATAATTTTCGTATCAAAGCTTCATCTTGCGCCACTTTCAGATCTAATGCAGGTCTAACGTGCAAGCAACCTACATCTACGTGACCATACATGGCATAATCTAGCTGATATTCGGCGAGTAACGCTTTAAATTCACGAATATAGCTGGCGAGGTGGCAAGGCGGAACAGCAGTATCTTCAATAAAAGCAATGGGTTTGCGTTCTCCTTTCGTATTTCCCAGCAACCCTACACCTTTTTTTCGCAATTCCCAGAGGTTGGCAATTTCTTCTTCATTTTTCGCTAGATAATATCCCGTTGCTAGCTGAAATGGAACGAGGTTAGACTCAATCCTATGACAAATAGTGCTAATTTTTTCGGTAATCTCCTCCAAATTAGACCCGACAAATTCAACCAAATTTAAGACATTGGCATCCGCAATAAAGTCTTTGACCTGAGTGTAAATCGCATCTTGTTTTGCTAGGCCTAATATTTTTTCATCAATGGTTTCTATTGCTTCTGGGTCTAACTTTAATAAATTTTCTGCATCTAGCAAAGCATCATCAAAACAGCGATAGTGAATTGCTAATAAGGTTTTAAACTTCGGGATTGGCGTTAATTTTAATTTTGCTTCGGTAATAATTGCTAATGTTCCTTCCGATCCTGCCAGAATCCAATTGAGATTAAAATGATTTTCTTGGTATACTTTTGCCAAATTGTACCCCGTCAGAAACCGAGGCATTTTCGGGAAAGTTTGTTCGATCAGTTCCCGCTTTGTGCTGACAATTTCATCGACTTGACGGTAAATGTGTCCGAGACGACCTGAGTGTTGTTTGAGTTGAGCTAAAGCGGTAGGATTGATGGGGTGCGATCGCGCTACTGCTCCATCGGACAAGACCCAAGTTAATTCCAGAATATGATTGCTGGTACGTCCATAAACCCGCGATCCTTTCCCGCAAGCATCCGTATTAATCATCCCTCCAATCGTGGCGCGATTGCTTGGCGCTAAGGAAGGCGCAAAAAATACCCCGTAAGGTTTTAAATACGCATTGAGTTGGTCTAAAACGACTCCTGGTTGCACTCGCACCCAACCTTCTTCCAGATTCACTTCTAAAATCTGGTTCATGTACTTAGAGGTATCAATAATAATCCCCGAAGAAAGCGATTGACCGTTGGTTCCTGTTCCTCCACCTCTCGGAGAAAAAGTGATTGCTTTGAACAGTTCTTGATTCGCTAGTTGAAACAGATGCACTAAATCTTCTTCGGTTCGCGGAAAAACCACCGCTTGCGGCAGAATTTGATAGATGCTGTTATCCGTTGACATCAACAACCGACTGGCAAAATCGGCCCGAATTTCCCCCGCAAAAGGCCTTTTTGTCAAGTCTTTTAAAAAAAGTTCACAGTTGAGTTTTAAGCTTTCCTGAAGGGGCGATCGGGGAATCATCAAAAGCTTATCTTAGGTTTCGACTTCCCATGCTCAGACTATCTATGCAGCCTTTATTTTAACAATCCTTGGGATAAAATGAGATTCATTGAGCGAGAAAGTTGAATTGACCAAGATGAGCCAAACCCCATACAAAGTCGAAGCTTTCTGGGATCGAGAAGCACAGGTTTGGGTAGCACAGAGTGAAGATGTTCCCGGATTAGCGACAGAAGCAAATACTATTGAAGCTTTAACTGACAAGCTAAGACAAATAATTCCAGAATTATTACTGGTTAATCATCTTGTTTCTCCTGATTATACTGGTGCGATCGCATTTGAATTGACCAGTCATCGCCAAGAATTAATTCAGGTTGCTTGAGCAATGGCTGCTTCGCTTACTCCTCAATTAAAAAAACTTCTTTTGGAAGCAGGCTGTTATTTGGAACGTCAGGGCAAAGGAGACCATGAAATCTGGTATAGTCCTATCACCGAGCGAAGGTTTGTAGTAGATCGCTCGATTAAATCGCGCCATACAGCCAATGCCGTTTTAAAACAAGCAGGACTTCCCAAAGCGTTTTAGTACCGTGCGATCGCTCAAGAAGTTTGCTTAATCATGTTTACGACTCCTACTGCTGGCTTCCCTCCTAGAGCTACAATCAGAGGTAGACATCACTGACTACTGACTACTGACTACTGACTACTGATACTACGTGGAAGCGCTTCAAAACATCCCCATTGAATTTGACTCTATCGACGCAGCCCTCGAAGATATTAAGGCAGGTCGCGTCATTGTCGTCGTGGATGACGAAAACCGAGAAAACGAAGGCGATCTCATCTGTGCTGCCCAATTTGCCACGCCACAGACGATCAATTTTATGGCAGTGGAAGCACGGGGGTTGATCTGTCTGGCGATGACGGGGGAACGCCTAGACCAACTGGATTTGCCCCTGATGGTCAGCAAAAACACCGATAGCAACCAAACCGCCTTCACCGTCAGTATCGATGCTGCGCCGCATTTGGGCGTGAGTACGGGGATTTCGGCAGAAGATCGTGCCCGTACCATTCAAGTTGCCATCAATCTGTCAACGCGATCGGAGGATCTCACTCGTCCCGGTCATATCTTTCCCATTCGTGCCAAGCAAGGAGGCGTTCTCAAACGGGCCGGCCATACGGAAGCGGCGGTAGATTTAGCCAGACTCGCCCGATTGTATCCCGCAGGGGTTATCTGCGAAATTCAAAACGCTGACGGTTCGATGGCGCGGTTGCCTCAGCTATTCGAGTATGCCAGGAAGCACAATTTAAAGCTGATTAGCATTGCCGATCTCATTAGCTATCGCCTCAAACATGATCGCTTTGTTTATCGAGAAGCTGTCTGTAACTTTCCCAGTCAGTTCGGTAATTTTCAACTCTACGCCTATCGCAATACCCTAGATGGGACTGAACACGTTGCCATTGTCAAAGGCGATCCCGCACAGTTTCAAGACCAATTAGTGATGGTGCGGATGCACTCGGAATGTTTAACGGGCGATGCGTTGGGATCTCTGCGTTGTGACTGTCGGATGCAATTAAATGCTGCCCTAAAAATGATTGAAAATGCAGGTTTGGGGGTTGTGGTTTATCTGCGTCAGGAAGGACGGGGGATTGGTTTGATTAATAAGCTGAAGGCATATTCGCTACAGGATATGGGTTTGGATACGGTAGAAGCAAATGAACGTCTGGGATTTCCGGCAGATTTGCGCGATTATGGCATGGGGGCGCAGATGCTTAACGATTTGGGTGTGAAAAAGATTCGTTTGGTCACCAATAATCCTAGAAAAATTGCCGGGTTGAAAGGGTATGGGTTGGAAGTGGTTGAACGAGTCCCTTTGTTAATTGAGTCCAACGATTACAATTCTGGCTATTTAGCGACGAAAGCAGAAAAGTTAGGTCATTTGCTGTTGCAAACCTATTTAATTACCGTGGCGATTGAATGGGAACCAGAGTTGCGATCGGTGACAGAACGGTATGAAAAGTTAGAAAAATTGCGCTATTTAAGCCAATCTGCTCAGTTATTATTGCAAGAAGAAGTTAGACCAGTTGCGATCGCGCTCTTTGGCAATCCTTCTTTGATTTTTCATCTAGGTTTTGATCGCGTCAATATGGTCGCACCCGATTGGTATAAAAATAGCCGTCATCCCTATGTGCAAACGATTAATCATATCGTAGATAATTTGCTTACTTGGTCTCAAATTAAACGTCTCGAATTTCTCGTTTCTTCAGGAGACGATCCCATGCTTGGATTACAAGTCAAATTAGATCGAAAAACTTTCTCTTTGCAGCAAAAACTTTCCGAAATTTGCGAACAATTAGAAACACAAACAATTTATAGTTTTACGGTGAGCGATGATTAATAATTAGTTATTAGTCCTGTAGTGCAAACATCTTGCTCGCTAGTTATTAATCTTGAGTCATTAATCAAATGAAAGACAATTTACATCAAGAAGCAAAAACGTTTGGAGATTGGGCCTACCTGGCTATCGCCAAAAATTTTCATAAAATCATCAAACATGAAGCAGGAGTTCTCAAAGACAAAGATCCAGAAGAATTACATCAAATGCGGGTAGGAATAAGGCGATTGAGAAGCGCGATCGCTGGTTTTGCACCTGCCTTAAATTTACCCAAAAACGCCAACGAAAAAAAGGTCGGCAAAGTCGCTCGCATCTTAGGAGAATTGCGAGATATTGATGTTTTAGGAGAGAGTTTAAAAAATCAGTATCAACCCGCTTTACCCGAACCAGAACAGAAGCAATTAAATAAAGTCTTAGAAGTTTTAGATAAACAACGAAAACAATCCTTTAAACAAGTTAAAGAGCTTTTAGAAGATAAGCTTTACCTTAACCTTAAAGAAGCTTTTGTAACTTGGTTGGAAACTCCTAGCTATCAAGAAATTGCCAAAATTTCCATTCATAATATTTTGCCCGATCTCTTATTACCTCAAGTTAGCAAACTGCTATTGCATCCAGGTTGGCTAGTAGGAATCGAATTTAAGGAAGGAGAAATTCAATTTCCTGATGGCTTAGAAAAAAAACAAGTAGAAGAACTTTTAAATCATCAA
>CAYTUO010000177.1:0-8953 GCA_964441015.1 uncultured Pleurocapsa sp. | reverse complement strand
TTCCTCCCCCGGTTAAAACGCGGGGGCTTTCAAGCTTCCCGCATTATCCTGGTAAGTTACTGACAGAATCGACGCTCTTTATCAAACTCTGGTTCTTGCCAGGAAAAGGCAAAATGACTGATCGAATTAATTTGAGGAAGGGCAGCGCGAATCGCTTGCATTTGCACTTCTAGAGAAGGGCGATTATTATAATTTTGACCCCAAAAACCAGCTAGCACTGGAGCAACCTTAGTTTCAGCAGGAGTCATACTTAGAACCCGTTTCAGTTGAGCAACAATACAACTAGCGTCAAGACAAAGTCCATAGCTCATGGGATGCCACTCCAAAGAGGCGGGAAATTTGTCCCAAGCTTGCAGGCGAGAGTCAAATCCTCCCCGGCCGACGACTTGATTGCCCTCTGGAAAAAATACGGCTCCCGCAGGAAGACCTTGACGCTCAACGTAAAAAGCCGCTAAAGAAAGAAAATCAATCACGCCTTGAGCCGCATGAGCGACACTGAGCCGCCATAAATCCCAATTCAATTGCTGAGCATTGCTAGCTGACGAACTACGACCTTGCCAGAGGGGAGCGCCTTCCTGGGGATACAATCTCTCTACTGCGGCGACATCGCTAGCTGAAATCCTCCCTTGACTCAAATAGCGCTCGATCAAAGCACGACCTTTGTTGTTTCCTGCCCGATTGGAGAGAGCCGCTTGAGAAGCCTCGCCAAAAACCCATAAATCTTTAACCTCGTCAACGGCCGATCCCTCTCCCGCCCCGCGAGGGTAGCGCACGTAATCAAATAAAACTCCGTCGGGTCGTCTTTTGAGAACCTCAGCCAGTAGCCGCGCGTAATCCTCCTGAGCTTGAGGGTGATAGGGATCGATGAAGGCTTGAGATTGGTCGTCAACAACAGCAATGCTTGTCTCGCCTTTCCCATTACGTGCGAGGACGTTTTGGCGATCGCGACGCTGAGCATAAGCATAGCCGAAATTCATAGTAAACAACCAGGCATAGACTTTCAGCCCACGTTC
Source organism: uncultured Pleurocapsa sp. (assembly GCA_964441015.1). Lineage (GTDB taxonomy): Bacteria > Cyanobacteriota > Cyanobacteriia > Cyanobacteriales > Microcystaceae > Hydrococcus. The sequence goes on along the minus strand of CAYTUO010000177.1, from coordinate 7,940 downwards.
GTGCCCTTTTTCCAGGGTTTGCGCTAACAAATCGACATTTTCTGCGCCAGGTGACCGTACTACAGTATCCCAAGGGGTTGGATTGTTCGCAGGAGGTAGCAAAACTTGACTGTCACCAAATACCTCTAGATAAACCGTGTTGTAACCTCGGTTGACGATTCGATCCAATACAGCATCAAGCGTTCCCTGACGAATATCGCACGGATAAAGCCGCAACCAAATTGCCTGTTCCTGGGGCCAAGTTCTGGCACGACACTGGCGCAACCATTGGGCGTGTTTTTGAATTAAAATTTGATAGTTTCTTTGGGCATCTGGGTTACCTTTAAGGGAGGATTTGAGGAGATCGTCTTTTTGAGCGATCGCATCAGCAGGAAACTGACAATAAGCTGTCATGGCGGCCTGAAGTGGTCGAGCATACCAACTTTGACCAATCAAGCTACCGCTCATCAGCACTGTCATCAGACTGCGGAAGCAACGCTGACTCAAGAATCTACAGTTCACAAATTTCTCTCCCGATGCCACTTTAAATTACATAGCTCTTCAACTTGCGGACTGTTTAGTATTTTTACAAATTCAGCCAATTTCTGCTTCGAGTGGTTTCTCAATTGATTGGATAGTTTTTAGTCTTGGATTAAAGCAAACAGTCACTAATAGAGAGGAATTCCTTTACTTCTGATGCGGTTGGTTGTGCCGCGATCGCGCCTGGTTGAGTTGTCGTCAAAGCCCCTACTGCACTGGCATAGATAACTGCTTCCCTTGCCGTTTCTGGATTCTGAAACATTTTTTCTCCTTGTTGGCAGCACTGATGTAAAAAACCCGCGACAAAACTATCGCCTGCACCCGTCGTATCGATAACGTTCACCTTAAAAACAGAGACTTTTCCCGAATTTTCAGCCAAATGATAACTACAACCGCGTTCTCCCGCCGTCACCAATACTCCCGGTACTGTCTCCAATTTTTGGGCAATTTCAACGGGATCGTCGGTTTTGAAAAGCCATTGCGCCTCATCATCCGAACATTTAATTAAATCTGCTTGCTTGAGTACCTCTAAAATTAGAGGAGGAGCCGCTTCTAAATCGAGCCAAAAGACAGGTCGCCAGTTAATATCCACAAAAACTTTGACTTGGTATTGTTTGGCTAATTCTAGGGCGCGATCGATGGCTTGTCGGCTTTGAGGATAGGCAAGTTCTAGCGTTCCTATGACCAAATAATCTGCACTGGCAAAGAGAGTTTCTGGAAGGCGATCGCCACTTAAGCGAGTATCAGCAAATTCGGTGGTCGCAATCTTCCCAAACCCGGCAAAATGACGCTCTCCTGTTTCTGAGCGAGTAACATAAACTTGTCGTGTGGGTGCTGTGGGATGGCGTTGGACTCCGCTTGTATTGACCCCGACTGTTTCCAATAAAGTTACCAAGTCGTCTCCTGCTCGATCTTGACCGACACAACCGATAAAACCTGCTGCTGTTCCCAGTTTTACCAGTCCACAAGCGACGTTAGCTGGTGCGCCACCAGGATAGGGTGTCCAAGATTCGACTCTCTCTAACTCTCGACCTGCTTGGTCTGCCAGACAGTCAAAAAGGATTTCACCTAAACAAAGTATTACCGGGGAAGTCATGCTTGCGAGGATGATTATCGCTGCGTTGCCAAAATAGACAAGATGCGAGCGGAATGTATCTAAAGTATATTAACAATACTCACGATGAATTTTATGATCGAGAAGTCAATTCTCTTGAAAATATAAGTGTACGAGCAGCTTTCAACTCTACCCGTACAACGGTTTAGAGAGTCCGTTTTTATCTTGTCTCCCTAGAAACGAAATATTATGTATTTAGTATTTGTTCAAATCGATTCCGGCTTCTTTTGCCATTGCTTGTAAGCCTTTTTTCTCTAATGTCTTAATTGCTTTTGTCGAAACCCGTAGGTTGACCCAACGCTTTCCTTCAGCCCACCAAATCCGCTTCCATTGTAAGTTAGCTTGCTGTAGCTTTTTAGTCCGACGATGGGAGTGGGAAACAGCATAGGCATTGTTAGCCTTTTTGCCAGTTAGTTGACATTTGCGAGACATAGAAACTCTCCTATATTTATTTTTTACCTAATTGCAACCTTTCTAGTTTAGCCAAAAACTTTGACCAGAGAGCTAGAAATTATCCTGATGGAATATCATGAAAAAGCTAAGTTCTTAAAATTTAAGCATCTAAGCTGTCTCTTCTACTGGGCGATCGTTATTGCCACCCTGATTTTTGTCGGGAAAGCTTTTTACGATAACTGGCGAGAAGTCAAAAGCCTTCAGATTCAAGACGAAGCTTGGTATTATGCCGTTGCCGCTTTGGGGGTTTCTCTGTTTTCCCATTGTTGGTCGGGAATCCTCTGGGGCGGAATTTTGGGAAATTTGCAGCATCGAGTTCCTTGGCGGTATGCTCTAGTGACTTTTCTCGCCACTGAAATTGCTAAATATCTGCCAGGAGATGTCTGGCAAGTTTATGGTAGGCTTCAGGCGGCCCGTAAAATAGGAGTGCCGATAACGGTTGGTATTGCAGCTACGCTCTTACAATCTGTCTATCTTGCGACTGCTGGGATAGGATTCGGGCTAATCGTTGCTTCCCATCCAACATGGCAAGGATTATACGGCCTTGGTTTGGTCTGTCTGCTCGTCAGCGTTCATCCCCGAATGTTCGATCGCGCCATGAGGGGGATCGAGAGACTGCCTAAGAGATCGATCGTTCAGAGGATTTTAGGTCGCTTTCCCCGACACCAATGGTACCGCCCCCGCATGAAATGCTATCCCCTGTTACCCATCTTAGGGCAGTTTCTTTTTTTGGGACTGCGGGGGATCAGTTTTGTCTTGACAGTTTTGGTCTTTACTTCTGTTGATGGTCGTGCGATCGCGCCTTTGATAAGCGGATTTGGGCTAGCTTGGGCCTTGGGTGTGGTGTCGCCAATTTCTGGCGGAGTAGGGGTTTTTGAAGCAACGGCTATTGCCTTATTAGATGGGGTGATCTCGTCTAGTTGCCTGTTAGGGGCTGTTATTTTATACCGTTTGCTAGCCTTGATGACAGAAGCGATCGGTGCTGGATTAGGTTTGTTGTTGGCTCTAAGGTTAAATATTTATCCCTAATACCTATTCCATCAAGATTAACCGAAATGGATTGATTTGAACGTGCCAGGGAAAAGGTTGGTCTTTGAGTCTAATCCATTTTTCCTTGAATACCTCAGCTTGCAGATGATAGTCCTGAGAATGAGCCGGAATATCATTCAACTTGAGATACAGCGTCATACGGTGTGGCGTTTCGCTCGTGCTTGCTAGCCAACAAGGGAATGTATTTTCTAGATTGGGATTGTCAGTAAAAATAATTTGATGGGCACGAATTCCAACGTAGGCAAGCGCATCTGGAATAGATTCGATCGCCCACAATTTTATCCCCCAATCAAAGGCCTCTATCTGTTGGGAATCTTTGACGACGGCACGGGAGAAGTTTTTGCAGCCAGTCAATTGCGCTACGCTATAGACGCGAGGATGCTCGAAAATCTCTTGTTTAGAACCGTGTGCGATCGCCTTTCCGTTTTCCATTACCAACAAATCCTGACAAATTCGATAGGCTTCTTCGAGATTGTGAGTCACGAACAGCGTCACCCCTTGGTAATGTGAGAGCGTAAGGCTCATCTGTCGTTCCAGTTGACTCCGCAAATGAGTATCTAGGGCAGAGAAAGGCTCATCTAGCAAGAGGGCTTCAGGACGACTGGCTAAGGCTCTCGCCAAGGCAACTCGCTGCTGTTGACCTCCAGATAGTTGACGGGGATAGCGGTTTTCTAGTCCGGGAAGCTGAACTAATTCTAATTGCTCTGCTACTCGTCTTTTCACAGTTGCGCGATCGAGTTTTTTGGGTAGGGCAAAAGCGATATTTTGTGCGACTGTCAGATGGGGAAAGAGAGCATAGTTTTGAACTAAGTAACCGATGTGGCGATCGCGACTTGGCAAGTTAATTCCTTTGTCTGAATCAAATAGTACTCGTCCATTCAACACAATCCGTCCTTTGGAGGGCGTTTCTACTCCCGCAATACACCTGAGAATCATACTTTTTCCCGCCCCAGATGCTCCCAACAACCCCAAGGGTTGCCATTGGGTACTAAAAGATACGTCCAGTAAAAAGTCAGACATCTGCTTCTCAATCTCTACACACAAACCTGTATCGGAGAAATTGGTGATTGGTGATTGGGGATTGGGGATTGGTGACTGGGGATTGGTGATTGGTGACTGGTGATTGGGGATTGGTGATTGGTGACTGGGAAATTCTCCTCCCTGTCCCCCTTGTCTCCCTTGTTCTCCTTGTCCTCCTTGTCCTCCTTGTCCCCTCTTCCCCTGCTCCCCTGTCCCCTCTGCCTTTTGCCTTCTGCCTTCTGCCTTCTGCCCTCTCTTGTGCTGCCATAGGTTTGCTGCAATAATTGCCGACAGCGAAATACTCATGATAATTAGCACCCATAGCCAAGCTTCATTCATTGCTCCCGCTTCTACAGAAAAGTAGATCGCCATTGGAATTGTCTGGGTTTGTCCGGGAATATTCCCTGCCAGCATTAGAGTAGCTCCAAATTCTCCCAGGGCGCGAGCAAACGCCAGCGTCAACCCGGCTAAAATGCCAGGAATCGACAGAGGCATGAGAATCCGCCAAAAGATGTTCCTTTCCGAAGCGCCTAGCGTCCGGGCCACCTGTACGAGACTAGCATCTATCTGTTCAAACGCTCCCAAGGCAGTCTTATACATCAGAGGAAAAGAAACCACCGTTGCCGTTATTACCGCTCCATACCAGGTAAAGACAATAGTAATGTCAAAAGGTAGGAATAATTTTCCAATGGGGCCATTTTTGCCGAACAACAAAAGTAGAAGGAATCCCACCACTGTTGGGGGTAAAATCAGGGGAGCAATAAAGATGCCTTCAATTAAAGATTTCCACCGTCCCCGATAGCCTAGCATCCTGTAAGCGGCAGCCATACCGAGAAAAAAGGTGATAGTGGTGGCAAGAGAAGCAATTTTAAGAGAAATCCACAGTGGCGAACAATCAAAAGCCATAGCAAGTTAAGTTTTGGAGCGAAAAAGTTGCTCCCTTTGGGGTTCAAGCTCTAGAAATTAGTAGAGAAAGAATATTTTGAATCGTCATTCTCTTCCATACTGTCTCAACCAGTCTTTAATTTCATAGGCTAACCAAGCTGCTTCCTCTTCTTTCAAAGCTCCCCCAAGATTATAAATGCGATTTTTGGAGCGAATGACTACTTGAAAAATCGAGCCAGTACGTTGTAAGAAAATATCCACAATTTCGCGATCGCCACAGATTTCGCGGGCGTAAGTATTGCCCAGAATTTTTTTGGCAAGCTCGAATTTCACGCGATCAAAATTAATTTGAGTTTGAGTCCCGCATAGCAACCCCAGTTGAATGGCAATAATCCCCCAAACTATTAGCCCTACTCCAGGAAGCGCGACACTAATTAAACTGAGAAACGGAAATAAACAATATAAAATAATTAAACCCCAACACCCATAATTGAAAATTTCATTTAATTTCCGCAGTCCTCCTGCTGGTACATAAATTTTTAAATGGTCAGAAGACTTATTGATTTGAATATAGGTTGGATAGGGTTTAACAATTGTTTGAGATGCAGAAACTATGTCTCCAGAAAATCGTTGTAGTTGTCTAGATTTTAGAGCTTCTAAAGCTGTTTTTGCAGAGGTAAATCGTTTTTCTATGGCAATTTCAGTAGTTTTTTCGATCCAAACCCGTAAATAGGAGTGAATGCTTACCTTATCGGCAAACTGAATCCGAGAATCTTTTTGAGGTAAATCCGCCGGAGCAATTCCAGTCAGTAAATGAATTAATGTTGCTCCCAAGGCATATAAATCTGAGGTAGGAACAGCACGTCCCCAAAATTGTTCCAAAGGTGCATAGCCACTGGTTCCCACAATGGTAAATGTCACTCCCGTTACCGCCGCTTGTGCTTGCACTGCACCAAAATCTACTAAATAAATATGCTTGTCTTCTCCTAAAATTAAATTGCTCGGCTTGATATCTCGATGCAATACTGGCGGACTTAATTCGTGTAAGTAAATTAAAATTTCTAAGATTTCTGTAGCAATAGAGCGAACTTCTTTTTCAGTAAATCGCTTCCCTTTTTCTAATAATTCTTGCAGAGAAGAACCGGGAATATAGTCTTGAACTAAGGCAAACCAGGGAACTCCACCGCCGATATTTTTATCGAGATCGAAATAATCGCGGTAGCGAGGAATTCTCGGATGATTGAGAGATTCTAGGACTTGTGCTTCTCTCTCAAAAAGTTTCAATTCTTCCCAGCGCATTTGTGGACTAAATGCTAGCAGTTTTACTGTGACTAGTTCTTGAGACTGTAAATCTGCTGCTAGCCAAGTTTGATGTCCGGCGGCGGTGCGTCCTAATTGTTCTTTGAGTTGATAACGCTCCTGTAAAGTATCCTCTGCTTTAAACACGACATTCCTCAAAAGCAATTTTAAATTCTTGTGAAGTTTTGGTTTATAATCAAACTGTACGGTCTAGTCTGAAAAGAAGATAGAATAAAACACCTACTACCATTCTGCTCAATGGTTATCAGAATGAGTAAACGCTATCCTCAACTGCCGAAAAAGGGGGCAGCTTATGACTCAGTTATTTTTAAAACAGAAAGAACCAGAGCTAGAGGTTAATATTCCCAAGTCCAGACATAGAGTATCTCCCAAGCTTCTCATTCCCATCGGTTTGTTAGTGGCAGGGATTGCTGGAACGAGTTGGTATCTTTTATCTCCCCCCCAAGTGCAACCGCTTCAGGTGAGCGGCCGAATCGAAGGCTACGAAACCAATATTGGTGCTAAGTTTGCCGGACGGATAGATTATATCGCCGTGCGTGAGGGGGATGAGGTTCGCCAAGGTCAAGTTATCGTTCGCATGGATGATGATGAGCTTCAGGCACAATTGCAAGGAGCCACGGCTCGTCTCAATGCCGTACAACAACAAGAGCGGCAAGCCCGACTGCAAATTGAGGTCTTAGAAAGCCAGATTAAAGAGCTTCAACTCAATTGGCAACAAGCGAGGGGAGATGCCAGAGGTCGAGTTTTGCAGGCGGAATCTGCTTTAGCGTCTAGTGTTGCCCAACTCAGCGAAGCCAAAGCCATGCTACAACAAGCCAAATCGGAATTGGCACTAGCAAAAACGAATCGCGATCGCTACGCGCAATTAGTTTCAGAAGGCGCTATTCCCCAACAACAATTCGACCAAACACAGACTGCCTGGGAAACGGCTCAAGCCACCGTACAAGCGCGTCAATCTTCAGTTGAATCGGCTCAAAAACTGGTGCAAGCTGCTCAAGGACAACTTCAACAAGCCAAAATGACTGAGTTAAACCCCGACATTCGCACGACACAACTTCAGGCCTTGCGGACTCAGTTAGCACAGGCTCATCTGAAACTGGCTGCTGCTCAAGCTGACGTGATGAATGCCAAAGCGGCGAAACAGGAGATACAAAGCAAAATTGCTGATTTAAAGATTATCAGTCCCATTGATGGAGTCGTGACGGCTCGTAGCGTCGAACCAGGCGCAGTGGTTACAACTGGGAAAACTTTATTGACAGTTATCAATCCCGATGAAGTTTATCTGAGAGGTTTTATTCCTGAAGGAGAAATTGCCGATCTTAAAGTAGGTCAGCCAGCAAAAGTATTTCTCGATTCTAGGCCCGATCTCCCTCTGAGTGCTAAAATCAGCGTGATCGATACTCAAGCTTCGTTTACGCCAGAAAATATTTATTTTAAAGAAGACCGCGTTAAACAAGTCTTTGGGGTCAAAATTAGCATCGATCGCCCCGATGGATTGGCTAAGCCTGGAATGCCAGCCGATGCCGAGATTGTAACGCAGTCTGGCGATTAGTGATTGGTGATTAGTGATTGGTGATTG
>CAYTUO010000176.1:0-8954 GCA_964441015.1 uncultured Pleurocapsa sp. | reverse complement strand
GTTATCAGTTATCAGTTATCAGTTATCAGTTATCAGTTATCAGAAGGAAGAGGGGGCAAGGAAGACAGGGAGGAAAATTTCCCAATCACCAATCACCAATCGCTAATCACCTTCTCACCAATCACCTTCTCACCAATCACTTTGGAGGGAGGACGCTTTGGGAGATGGCTCTAACCTTTTGTTTTAACGTATCGGTGGGAGCGACTTTTTCAGCTTTGGCAAAGAGCGTTTTTGCGGCCTGAGTATCCCCCTGTTCGCCGCGCAGGATGGCTTTTTTAATCAGAGCCTCTAAATTATTTTCTTGCTGGGAGAGGATGCGATCGTAAACGCTTTCCGCCTTGTCCTTTTGCTCTTTGTTTTCGTAAATTTGAGCTAAAATGAATTGCCAATCAAGGCTCTGAGGTCGCTGGTGAACGATTTTTTCCAGCACAGGTAGCGCTCTGTCGTTCTGGTGCTGTCCGATGTAAAGGTCAGCTAGACTGACCAGCGCCTCAAAATTATTGGGGTCGCTCTGAAGAATACGCTCGTACTGACTAATTTTTTGAGCAGGGGTTTGAGCCAGTTCGGATGTTGGTATCCATCGATTAAAGGCAAAGAAAAGCGCGGCGCTGACTCCAAGTAAGCCAAGGCTTGACATTACCAGAAGTGGGATGTATTTTCGAGGCTTTACTGACGATTGTTGTTTAACAGGGAGATTCTCCTTCAAACGGGTTTCTAGCGTTGACTGTTCCTGCATTTGAGCCGATTTATTCAACTCTGACAGCAGCCAGAGCAGAGGAGCCGCCGTACCGCTCGCGTTTAATCGAAAATTTCCTTGATAAGAAACAATTGGTATCGCTGAGTAAAATCTTTGATATTTAGCGTTAACCCCATCGAGGCGAGCAAGTAGAGGCTGTAGGTTGGCTTCGATCTGAAGTTGACTGACTGGGCCCGGTTCGAGCAAATCGCATCGGGTGAAGATCAAGGCAAAGGCATATTCCAAGCCATGCTCTTTGACTAAGGAAGCGATAGCAACGACTTGTTTGACCACATTCTCGATCGCCTCTAAGTACTTGGGATCGTTGACAAGTGCCTCTCCATTGAGAAAAACGCAACAGCCATGAGAATTCATGACCATTTTCTGAAAGGCGGGGTGACGAAAGTTACAGGACTCGCCAGGAACGTCCCACCAACGGAAATAACACAGGGTTTTCTCTCCGCGCCAATGGCGAGATTTCAAACTAAAGTGAAAGTCGGTAATTTTCATCGTGGGTGGGGGATACTTGCCCATTCTAGCCACATAATCGAGAATGCCCTCAATATTTTCTTGCCCTTTGCTATCTCGGCACTCTAGCCACCACGATTGAGAATTCTCTTTGGGCCGATTGGTTTGCAGTTCTACATAGCTGCCAGCCAGAAAAACTGTTTTACCTACTCCTCGCTCGCCAATGCTCAGCAGGTTAAATACTGGTAAATCAGTCTGAGAAAGCCCTTTCATCTTAATAGTCTTAGCATCATAATGGATCAATATAACTTGCCATTTGGCGATCGTCTTTATTCAGGAAATAGTCCTCAATAAAAGTTTAGGTTGAACTTTCTCTTAGTATGCCTCTCAAGCAGGAGAGGAATAATTTTCTTTATATTAATCAAAAGATAAAAGGGCGGGCACTATCCGCCCTCTAGGAATTTTCTCTTGTCAAGTTAAGTTTGCAAGTTTAATCGTTGAAATGGTCGATAATCGCTTGGGCGAATTCGGAACATTTTAAGGGAGGCTCAACGGTGGGAAGCATCAAGCGGGCAAGATCGTAGGTCACTTGTCGATTGGCGATCGCAGCAGCGATGCCTTTTTTAATCAGGTCAGCCGCTTCCTGCCAGCCCATATACTCTAGCATCATCACCCCAGATAAAATGACCGAACCCGGATTGATTTTATCCAATCCCGCGTGTTTGGGTGCCGTGCCGTGAGTGGCTTCAAAAATGGCGCAACTGTCCCCAATATTCGCTCCGGGCCCCATTCCTAAGCCGCCCACAATCGCCGCCGCCGCGTCGGAGAGGTAATCGCCATTGAGATTCATGGTCGCCAGGATAGAATATTCGTCCGGTCGAGTTTGAATTTGCTGGAAAATACTATCGGCAATGCGATCGTTGACCATCACCTTCTCTTTCCACTGGCGGTTACCGTGGGTGTCCCAAATTGAGTTAAGAACTGTTTCTACCTCCTTGACAATTTCGGCTTTTTTATCATCAGTCAGGGCATCAAAGCCAGGCTCGATCGCGCGGGCGTTTTCTTCGATAGTGATGTCTGGGTTTCGCTCTTTATTGCTGAGAATCCAAGATTCCCGTTCCGTGACGCAAACATCCCTAAATTCGGCGATCGCCAGTTCGTAACCCCAATCTCGAAACGCTCCCTCAGTGTACTTCATAATATTGCCCTTATGTACCAGGGTCACCATTTGTTTGTGTTTGGGAAGTCGCAAGGCGTGGGAGATCGCGCGGCGCACTAAACGCTGAGAGCCTTTTTTACTAATGGGTTTGATGCCAATGCCCGAATCGAGGGGAATTTGCTTTTTGCCGTGTTCTGGCGTGGCGGGAATCAGTTCTGTATTGAGATAGTGAATGAGCTTGTCAGCCATTTCCGTTCCCTGTCGCCATTCAATCCCCAGATAAATATCTTCAGTATTTTCTCGATAAATAATCACGTCCAATTTCTCTGGCGTTTTGTGAGGAGAAGGTGTTCCCGAATAGTAGCGGCAGGGACGAACACAAGCATAGAGATCGAAAATTTGTCTGAGGGCAACATTGAGAGAACGAATCCCTCCGCCAATGGGGGTGGTTAGAGGGCCTTTGATGGCAACGCCGTATTCTTTGATAGCAGTGAGGGTATCTTCCGGCAAATATTGATACGTTCCATATTTCTCGCAGGCTTCGTCACCTGCATAGATTTTAAACCAATGGATTTTCCGCTTGCCGCCGTAGGCAGTTTGTACCGCCGCGTCGATAACTTTTTCTGTAGCGGGCCAGATATCGACACCAGTCCCATCACCGCGAATAAAAGGAATAATGGGATCGTCGGGCACGATGGGTTTGCCGTCTTTGAAGGTAATGCGCGAACCAGTAGTCGGAGGCGGAATTTTTTGGTACATAAATTTAGCGCTCAAATTGAAAGGCCAGATTCAGTCTGGAAACTTAAAACAGTATTAAAACAGACGATCGCCAGAAAACCCATCTTAAAAAACAATGGAGAAATGAGCAAGGATTAGTGCTATTAGTAGTAGATGCAAAGGTCAACGAGCGATCGCGTCATGAATGACCAATACACTGCTTCAGTTCCAGGTGCTAACGAAGATCTCGCTCTGCTAGCGAGTCAACTTCAATCGGAGTCAGAAAAAAATCAGATTCAGATCGTTTCCCAACTGATTAACTATGGCGATCGCGGTTTAACTGTATTGATGGAGTTTTTACAATCCCGTCAGTCCCATCCCGTCGATCTCGTTGCGGGCAAAGCGTATCAAGTTCTCTATCAAGCCAACACCCCCAAAACTCAAGAATTTCTCCAAACCTTTTTTCCCGAAGGGATAGTTCCCCTCAAGTCCGAGCGTAACATTGATTACCGCCTGCTACAACATTTACTTGCCCAGCAAGATTTCCAAGCGGCTGACAGCCTCACTCGGCAAAAACTCTGCGAATTAGCAGGCGAAGCCGCCATCAAAAGAAAGTGGGTCTACTTTACAGAAGTCGAGCAATTTCCCGATACCGATTTATATACGCTCAATGCGCTGTGGTGGATTTATTCGGAAGGGAAATTTGGTTTCTCAGTACAGCGTCGCCTTTGGCTGTCCGTCGGCAAAGACTTCTCCAAACTGTGGACGAAAATAGGCTGGAAAAATGGCAATAACTGGACTCAATATCCCAACGAATTCATCTGGAATCTCAGCGCACCGCCAGGACATCTTCCCCTATTAAATCAACTGCGTGGGGTACGAGTTGCGGCATCGCTATTCTCTCATCGAGTCTGGTCGCAAGCAAACGGGTAATCCTAATTTCCCAAACACTTGCTACTTACCAGTTATCAGTGATTAGTGATTAGTGATTAGTGATTGGGAGATCTAGTAATTAAGTTATCCCAGTCACCGATCACCGATCACCGATCACCGATCACCAATCACCAAAATTCCCATAGCGGATTGTTTTCATTGGGTTTTCCGAAGCGGTTTTCGCTTTTTTTTTCTGGGCTATATCCACGGAAAAAGAGATTTTGCTTGCCCAGAAAAATTTTCAAAAATTTCGCCACAAGATGTTCGTTATGGTCTTGGTTGGGGAACTTTAGAAATAGAAAACATTGAATGAAATTGATAAGAGATTAGACAGCAATGGCAGGCAGTAGATTTGGGGGGCGCGAGTCAATATGATGAATTCAACGAACAGGCTCTTTTGTCGTTTAGATGGTTTGACCCCAGAAGCGCGAGAAGCTCAACGAGTCTCGATCTTGAAAAACTTAGGCTTACTCGAAGCAGAAAGTGTTCCAGTGTTCGACGAAGCCACTCAAACTGCTGCTCGCTTTCTCGAAGCGCCAATTTGCGTCTTGAGCTTGATGACAGACGATCACATCTGGTTCAAGTCGGCAGTAGGTTTATCGAGTCTGGGACTGATGAATGAATTAGCCTCTACCAGAACTGTACCCCGACAGGAAGCGTTTTGTACCTACGTTATCGATAGCCAACAAACTTTACTTGTCAACGACACCCGAAGCGAGCCAGCCTTAGCTCACAGTATCCTCAGCCAACATTACGGCATTCGCGCCTATTTAGGCACTCCCCTCATCACTGCTGAAGGACAATGTATCGGCGCACTAGCTGTCATGGATTTAGTTGCCCGTCAGTTCACCACTAGAGACGTAGAATTTTTGGCACTGAGCGCTCGCTGGTGTTTGAGAGAATTTGAACGGGAGCATTTGCTCAAAACTCAACCCTCTCAAGCTCAAGTCAAGGAATGGTTAACCTTAGAGCAACGACCAGAAACCCCACCCTTAGAACTGCCTGCCAAGTCCAAAAACGAAATAGTTCACGCTGCCAACGCCCCCACTTCTACCCATGCTATTAAACTCAAATTACTCACTCAACTGACTGAAGAACTCAGAACCCCCCTCACTGCTGTCATTGGCATGGCAAGCGTATTAATTGGCGAAGTTTTCGGCACCTTAACCAGCAATCAAAAAGAATATCTGGAGATCATTCACAATAGCGGTCAGCAGATGAACTCCTTGGTGAATGACATCCTCAAGCTAGGAGTGTTTGAGGAAAACGCCGCGCAACTCAAACTTGCTCCAGTGAATGTAGAAATGCTCTCCCAACAGATTATCAATAGCTTAACGGAAACTGCCAAGCAAAAGCGTCACGAACTTCGCTTGTCAGTGGAACCAGGGAGGCGTATCTGGTCTTTAGATAAAGAAAAAGTTCAACAAGCACTCTATTTTCTAGTCGGTAACGTTATTGAATCTTCTGAAGCGGGTAGCGAAGTTCGGATTCACTTTTCCCGCAGAAGCGAAACGCTCAATATTGCTGTTTGGGTTTCTCATCCGTGGTTGGGCGATGGCTTACCCCAGGTCAAATTGCCTGCTTTACCGATGATGCATGGTCTTTCCTCTTCTGATGAAACTTTCTGCGCGATCGCTCGGTCTACTTTAAGCGATCGTCAACTGAACAATCGCGTTCTGACAACTTCGGTTCTAGAAGAGGCGTTTGATCGCGCTCGCCAAAGCCATCACACCTCTGGTGACAAAAGTTCCCAACATCTATTGGGATTAATTCTGGCCTGCCAACAAGCCGAAAGTCATGGCGGTAGAATCGTGGTGCAAGGTTCGCCAGAGTCAGGCTATCGTTACGTGCTAATGTTGCCCAAAATAACGTCGCAGGACAATAGCTCGGAGCCAACCGAAGTTTGAATCAATTCTTAAATTTATCTGGATAATGTTACTGTAGGTTCAGTTGACGGCGATGACCAAAAATCAATAATAAATAACGTATTCAATACATGAATTCTGTTTGGCAAAGACTAACCCTCTCCGAGTTACACCTCTCCCAATGGCGGGTGTCCAGCTATTTTTATCGACTGGTTGGTTTTTTGGGACGATGGCGCGAGGGAAGCTGGTTGCTTCAATGGGCAGAACCTATCGGGGCACTGTTAGTTAGTTTAGTTTTAGGTCTGGCTCCTTTTGTTCCTAATAGTCTCATCGGTGTTTTATTAATAGCAGCAGGCGGATATTGGTTTTTGTTGACGCTCTCAGACAATGGCAAGCCAGGGGTTACGCCGATTCATTTGTTGGTACTGCTGTATTGGGGAATTGCTACGGTAGCATTCGCTTTTTCTCCCGTCAAGGCTGCTGCTTTCACGGGTTGGGTGAAGTTGACGCTCTATTTGCTGATGTTTGCGCTCTCCGCACGGGTCATGCGATCGCCTCGCCTCACTTCTTGGATTATTACCCTCTTTCTCCACATCGCTCTCATCGTCAGCGTTTATGGAGTCCGACAGCAGATTTTTGGGGTAGAACAGTTGGCAACTTGGAACGACCCCACCTCACCCCTAGCTCAAGATACGCGAGTTTACAGTTACTTGGGCAATCCTAACCTACTGGCAAGCTATCTTTTGCCCGCGATCGCGCTGAGCATCGCTGCTGTTTTCGTCTGGCGGGGTTGGTTGCCCAAAGCTTTAGCTGCGCTCATGGTTATGATTAACTGTGCCTGCCTATATTTCACCGATAGTCGCGGCGGTTGGATCGGAATGGTGGCACTGAGCGCGACCTTTTTGCTGCTGCTCTACTACTGGTTTAAAGATTATCTTTCTCCCTTCTGGGGCAAGTGGTTGCTGCCTTTGGTTTTCGGCAGCCTAGCTGGATTGCTATTCGTCGCCCTACTGTTGGTAGAACCGCTACGTTTGAGAGTTTTAAGTATTTTTGCCGGACGAGAAGACAGCAGTAACAATTTTCGCATGAATGTTTGGGCTGCTGTGATGGACATGATCCGCGATCGCCCTCTCATCGGAATCGGGCCTGGCAACGAAGCATTTAACAAAATTTATCCCCTCTATATGCGTCCTCGCTACACCGCCTTGAGTGCCTATTCGATCATTCTCGATACAGCCGTAGAAACAGGCTTAATCGGTTTAAGTTGCCTGTTGTGGTTAATTGTCGTGACGGTTAATCAGGGAGTGCGTCAGATTCATCGCTTGCGTGTCAATAGCGATTCTCAGGGATTTTGGTTAATGGGAGCGATCGCGGCAATGGCAGGCATTCTTGCTCACGGCTGTTTCGATACCGTTTTTCACCGTCCTGAAGTAAATACCCTCTGGTGGCTCATGGTAGCCATTATTGCTAGCCACTACGATCAGTAACCAGTTATCAGTTATCAGTTATCAGTTATTAGTAATTGTAGTGTGGGCCGAAGAGCTTACGCGAGCGGGACGCTCGCACTACTCCTGAACTCCTGAACTCCTGACACTGATTACTGATTACTGATCACTGTTTAAGCGGCTGCCACTGTCTCTAGGAGGGGTTTCCAAGAGAAAGCGCGATCGCCTCCCATTTCCAGTACTACCTTCAAACGAGGCTCTTGTTTGGCTAAATTCGCTAAATATTCTACTTCCGTTCGGGAGAGAACGAATCCTTCGATAATCCACAAAACTAATCCCTTAGACTTAGCGGGAAGGTTTTCTAATTGATAGCTAGCGATCGGAGGAACGTAGTAAACAGGGCCTACGGCTGCTTCTTGAGCGATATTCTTTTTGCCTAAATGGGGAGGACGAACGCCGTGAATTCCTTGCAAATAGGCACTTAAATCTCCGAGTCCTCTAGCGGTCAGAGATAATGTTATGTAGCCTGCCGCTCGCAATCGTCGTTGATAGCGTCCCTCAAAGCCACCTTCTAAGGGAACATATACCCCTAATGCTCCAGATTTTTCTAAATCGCGGATAAACGCTTTGCCAGTGGTAATTAGTGCCATATTTACCGTCAATTTTCTTAAAAATTCCTGTAACGATTATAGGTCAATCCAATTCACAATCAATCGAGCGCGTCAACGGGATAGGCTTGAGAGCAAGAGAATACTTCAAGTTTTATAAAATTACCGTATTCTCAATCTTTTTGTGATGTTAACTCCGATTTTCTTTAAGCTTCTATTGACCAAATAATTAGGAATTACGAATTACGAATTACGAATTACGAATTACGAATTACGAATTAAGAATTACGATGTCTTTGATAGAAATTAAGCTGAAACCTCCTCAAACCGAGCAACTGATTCAAGTCGTCAACTTAGATAAACTCTGTTTAGGGGGATTGTGGTCGTTAGAAGGATATCAAAGAGAATTAAGCAGTCCCAATACCAGTCTTATTATTTTATCCATTCCAACGCTTTCCCCTGACGAACAGATAATCGGATGCGGTTGCTTCTGGGCAATCCTAGAAGAAGCTCACATTACACTTTTGATGATTCACCCAGACTATCAAGGACAGGGATTAGGACAATTACTTCTCTATGCGCTGCTCAAAGATGCCCTTAAACGCAAACTAGAACGAGCTACATTAGAAGTAAGAGTGTCTAATGAAGTCGCCATATATCTTTATAAAAAATTTGGATTTGCAGTAGCGGGACGGCGCAAAGGCTACTATCAAACAACAGGCGAAGATGCACTCATTCTCTGGCGGGGCGATTTGCATCAACCTGAATTTGCCCAAGAATTAAAAAGTTGGCGCGAACAAGTTAGCGATCACCTCGCTCAAAATCATTGGAAATTAGAGGAGTAAAACAAAGGAAGAAAAGCAGAAAAGTAGCAAAACTGAGCAGAAAAAACTCACGAATTACCAATTGCTGATTATTGATAACTGAGAAATCAACAGACTTTTCAGCTAGACTTTTGCTAAAATCAGCTTACACGGGCAAGCAGCAGGTGATGGATATAGGTCATGTTTGAACGCTTCACAG
>CAYTUO010000175.1:0-8968 GCA_964441015.1 uncultured Pleurocapsa sp. | reverse complement strand
ACTAATATTTTCTGGTTTTCCTTACTTTAATCTATTCAATTGAAAACCGCTATTATTTCCAATGCAACCATCGGTGTCAATACAATTTTACGTTCTCTGATCTTTGAGCCAGATGATGAAATTCTCATTACCAACCATACCTACAATGCCTGTCGCAATGCCATCCAGTTTGTGGTTCATCGGACTGGAGTCAAAATCGTTGTTGCTTATCTTCCTTTTCCTCTAACTTCGCCCCAACAAATTGTAGAAGCTATCTTAGACAAAGTTTCTCCCAAGACAAAACTTGCTTTGCTAGACCACGTTACCAGTCCAACGGCCCTGATCTTTCCTATTGAAACTTTGGTGACGGAATTAACTCGCCGAGGAATCGATACTTTAGTAGATGGCGCTCATGCACCTGGTTTCGTTCCCCTAAACCTGCGTTTTTTAGGGGCAGCTTACTATACGGCTAACTGTCACAAATGGCTGTGCGCTCCCAAAGGTGCTGCATTCCTGTATGTTAGAAAAGATAAGCAAGACAGCATTCGACCCTTAGCCATTAGCCACGGCGCAAATTCAACCCGTACAAACCGTTCTCGCTTTCGCTTAGAGTTCGATTGGATGGGAACCGATGACCCGACGGCTTATCTGTGCGTTCCAGAGGCAATTCGTTTTATGGGATCACTTTTACCGGGTGGTTGGTCAGCGTTAAGGGAACGCAACCGAAAACTGGCACTCGAAGCAAGACGCATTCTCGGCGAGACTCTTGAGGTGACTATGCCTTGTCCTGACGAGATGGTAGGTTCAATGGCCTCGATTCCTTTAGGGAAAATTCCTTTGTCTTGGGAGTTATTCCAAGCGAAATTGATGGAAGAATTTCAAATTGAGGTTCCAATCGTGCCTTGGGTTGATGAGTCTTGTTTGCTGAGAATTTCGGCTCAATTTTACAATAGACTCGATCAATATCAATACTTAGCTGAGGTTTTGAAAAGTCTGATTCGTTAATTAATAACTGATAACTGATAACTGATAACTGATTACTGATATGACTTCTTCCCCCAATCAAATTTATCCCGTCCTGTGGCATCACGACAAAGTAATTCTGATCGACCAAACCCGACTTCCTAATGAGTATGGAGTTGTTGAGATTAGTCGCTGTAATGATATGGCGCAAGCAATTAGAACCATGATCGTGCGAGGTGCGCCAGCGATAGGCGTTGCTGCTGCTTATGGGATGTATTTAGGGGCAAGAGAAATTAACACGAGCGATCGCGTGGTATTTTTAGAACAATTAGAATCAGTTGCCAACCTCTTGCGTCATACTCGTCCCACCGCAGTTAACTTGTTTTGGGCGATTTCTCGCATGCTTAAAACGGCTTATGAAACGATTGGCACAGTTGATGAAATCAAAGATAATTTATTCAAAGTTGCCCAAGAGATTCAGTCAGAAGACTTACAAACCTGCAAGGCGATCGGCGACAATGGGTTATCAGTTTTGCCTACTCAACCCGATAAACTTACGATTCTCACTCACTGCAATACGGGATCGCTAGCTACTGCTGGATATGGTACTGCTTTGGGAGTTATTCGTTCTGCTTGGCACGCAGGGCGACTGGCAAGAGTTTATGCTGATGAAACCCGTCCCCGTCTCCAAGGAGCAAAATTAACAACTTGGGAATGTGTTCAAGAAGGAATTCCGGTAACATTAATTACTGATAGTATGGCAGCCCATTGTATGAAGCAAGGAATGATTGATGCTGCAATTGTTGGTGCCGATCGCATTGCTGCTAATGGAGATACAGCTAATAAAATTGGTACTTATTCTCTTGCAGTAGTCGCCAAAATGCACAATGTTCCTTTCTTTGTTGCTGCACCCCTTTCTACTATCGATTTTGATTTACCTAATGGCGATGCAATTCCGATTGAAGAACGCCATCCCTCAGAAATTTATCAGATAGGAAATACGACGATTTGTCCTACAGGAGTAGAGTTTTACAATCCTGCTTTTGATGTTACGACCGCTGAATTAATTACTGCCATTATTACGGAAAAAGGTGCAGTTAAACCCAGTGAATTATCGATGGTTTTTGCTCGATAATCAATCATTTGTTGTTAATGGTTCGTTATTAAGTACTCATGCCAGAATTTGAAGTTGTTATTGTAGGGGCAGGCCCTGCTGGATGTCACTGTGCTAGATTGCTAGCTAAGTCGGGTTATCAGGTTTTACTCATAGAGCAACATTGGTGACAAGTTAAGATAAAATCCTATTTGTCAAGCCTTGGTTAATTAATCTTTATCAAGCTCTCAATCGCTTGCTAGGATTGGTATTTGGGACTTTTTCTGACTCTGGCATCGAGAGGGGTCACTTTTCATCTTCGTCTCTCTCGGTTGGCGATCGCGAGGGGGCGGAGCGCGATCGCCAACCGAAAAAAAGTCTCAAAAGCCATAATTAGCAAGGCATTGTCCATATAGAAACGATTTGTAACTAAACTATTGACAAATTGCACGCAACCTTAACTTGTCACCAATGATAGAGCAATGTGAAAATTTTTATCAAAATAACTTTTCTAGTGCTGCTACTCCTCTAGAAACTTTAACAACATTTGATCTCCCTGAAAATGTTGTTGCGAGTTTTTGGCAAAACTTGACAATTATTACCTCTAATGTTAAACAAAGTTGGACATCTCAAACAACATTAGGAGCCGTTTTTGATTTTGCTAAACTTAGAGAATTTTTGGCTCAAGAAGTTGAGCTTAACGGGGGTAAAGTTTGGCTAGGTCATCGATACATTAAATATTGGCAAGAAGACAACAAAACCCTGGTATTAATTAAGCCTAAAAATAGCGATAAAATTACGGTTTCAACTAAAGTGTTAGTCGATGCTACTGGCTATGCTAGAGCCGTGATGTATGACAAAAAAAGTGACAAGCCAGAGTTTCTCAAAGGAACTGGAATAGAGTATTTAATAGAAGTTAACGAGCAAGACTATCAAAAATATTCCAACTCTCTTATTTTTTTTATGGGATATAAATGGATTCCTAAAGGATACTCTTGGATTTTTCCCATGAACGACAATCAATTAAAAGTGGGTTCTGCTTGGTTAGATCGACCTCATAAACTGATTGAGCGCGTCAATCCTTTAAAAGACTATATTAATTTAATCCTGACTGATTATCTGAAACTCGATAATTATAAAATACTGGATAGACATGGTTCAATTCTGGAATATTCTATCGGCTTAAACGATCTGTATTACCGAGATAATGTAGTGGCGATCGGCGATGCTGTATCAACTGTCAATCTTTTGGGAGGCGAGGGCATTAGACACGGCATGAAGGGCGCAGAAATTGCTGACAAGTATATCCAAGATTATCTACAAGGGAGAATCAAAAATTTTCAATTTTATCAAAAAGAAATGCATCGCGACTTTGCTTATAAATGGAATCTATCTGACCAGATTAGTCGTCGTGTCTATCTGGAGTATCCCGATGAAGAGATTGATCGAAAAGTTTTTTATTTAAAGTATTTAATAACAGAAGAAATAATCGATATTTTATTTAACTATAAATTTGAAAAAGTGACCCAATTGCTCAAGCGTTATTCATTGTCTAAACTTAATTGGCTGATGAAAGCGCTCAAAAAATTAATTTTAGGTTTTATTGGGTAGTGGTTTAGAGAGTTATTAGGTCTATTACATAAATGTTTTTTTATCTCACGCAGAGTCGCAGAGGCGCAGAGGAAAACGCAAAGAAACTGATTTTTGTAAGAAGTCTAGTTTATAGAAGTTAACGATCGCGCTTATCTCAAATACAGGATTAGATATACTCGTAAATAGAGATTGAAATTAAGTTCAGATGAACATTCGGGTTATCCACGCTATCTCAGGGCGTTTACGGTTGCGTCTTCCACACCTGAGAAATGACCCGATATACGCTAGTCAGATTGAAAAGCTAGTAAAAGAATTAGATTTTGTCACTAGCGTCCGGGTAAATCCTCTAGCAAGTTCCTTAGTTATTACCCATCCCAAAACGCTCGTCAATAGCGAAGTCGAAAGTAAACTTGTGGCCGCGATCGCGCGACTAGATGCAAAAACCGATCTATCAAGCTTGCCTGACACTGAGTATACCTCAGAAAAATCAACCTTGCAGACTGAAGAAATCGATCACGAAACTGTTGCCTTAACAACGAACGAATCAAGAGAAGAACTCATTCCCCAATCGGAGGATCTCTGTTCAGATGAAGGAACAGTTACAATTCCAGTGGAATCAACGCCTTCACCAGAAGAATCAGTTGAAAAAGCAGAAAGGATCGAGTCGCCCAAACCTACTGCCAATCTCGTTTTCCCAAGTCTCAATCTGAGTCAGCAAGCACTAGCTAGACGACTGGGGATATCTTTTAGAGCTTTAAATATTTTACGC
This sequence comes from uncultured Pleurocapsa sp., assembly GCA_964441015.1. Taxonomy (GTDB): domain Bacteria; phylum Cyanobacteriota; class Cyanobacteriia; order Cyanobacteriales; family Microcystaceae; genus Hydrococcus. The sequence continues at coordinate 4,571 of CAYTUO010000175.1, read as the reverse complement.
TCTAAGCCTAATTTTACTCAATGGAGCAGGACGAAAGACCCAGAACAAATAGGTTGGGTTTATGTCAAACCCCTGAAAAAATTTTATGCGGTAAGTTCCTGCTAAGTGCGATCGCGCTTGTTCGGAGTCGTTAATTATTAAAAGATGTAACTATTTTGTTAGAGAACTCAAAAAATCTCTTAACTCCGGTCAAGCACTGCGATACCCTAGATCGAGTCCCTTATAGATGCTTCGATCGCAATACATCCTTATGACCGTTTCTAGTCCTAGTCGCACCATTCGCATCGGTTCTCGCAAAAGTCAACTCGCCCTCGTTCAAACCTATTGGGTACAGGAACAACTTCAAAAACACTATCCCGACAGACAGTTTGAAGTTGAAACCATGAGTACCCAAGGCGACAAAATTCTCGATGTTGCCCTCGCCAAGATTGGAGATAAGGGACTCTTTACCAAAGAACTCGAAGTAGGCATGATCGACAAACAAATCGATCTAGCTGTACATTCTCTCAAAGATTTGCCCACCAAGTTACCTGAAGGCTTAATTTTAGGTTGCGTTACCGAAAGAGTCAATCCCGCCGATGCGTTAGTCGTCAACGAAAAGCACAAAGACAAGCAATTAGATACTCTACCAGAAGGTGCTGTCATTGGGACTTCTTCTCTGCGTCGCTTAGCACAACTGCGCCATCATTTCCCTCACCTCACCTTTAAAGACGTGCGCGGAAACGTCAATACTAGACTTGCTAAACTCGACGGGGGAGAATACGACGCGATTATCTTAGCAGTAGCAGGGTTGCAACGATTGGGAATGAGCGATCGCATCCATCAAGTCATCCCCTCTGACATTTCCCTTCATGCAGTCGGACAAGGTGCATTAGGGATTGAATGTCGCGCTGATGATGCAGAAGTTTTGGAGGTACTGAAGGTATTAGAACATACCCAAACGCGCGATCGCTGTCATGCAGAACGTTCTTTCTTACGAGAATTAGAAGGTGGCTGTCAAGTTCCCATCGGAGTCAATACCAAAATCGAAGGTGATACCCTTACCTTAACGGGAATCATTGCAAGTTTGGATGGGAAAAAACTGGTCAAAGATACGATTAGCGGTAAAGCAAGCGATGCCGAACAATTGGGACGCGAATTAGCGATTCGGGTGCGTAACTCTGGCGCAGGAGAAATCTTAGCAGAAATTTTTGCTCAGATTAATAGAGCGTAGTTAAATCGCCAGTCTCCTTGGGCATCCTAATACCATACAGCGACAGTTCGAGTGTTGTCATTTATGAGAGAGGATGAGCAGCAAAACCAAGGAGATTCTTCTTCAAGACCTCAACTTGCAGTCACTATTCGACTGATGGAACCTGACGAAGTTAATACTTTATTGAAATTACAAGCAACATCAATACGAGTATTAAATGCCAAAGACTATGATAGTAGACAAATAGAAGCCATAATAGAGAGAAATTATCGAATTAATCAATTTGAGATGGGAACAATTACCTTTGTTGCCGAATATGAGAAAAAGCTAGATTGGTTAGAAATATGACTTCAATCTTACTTAAAGATATTATTGATGAATTTGAGTCTCAAATAGTCGATCCAGAGGAAAGATTTACGACTACTGGAGTCAATTGGGAACAGTATGAAAAGTTACTTGAAAAACTCGGCGATAGTCTTTGTTATCGTGTAACTTATCTAGAAGGTACGCTAGAAATTATGTCCCCCAGTCGCCGCCACGAACGAAATAAAACTAATATCGGAATGTTTCTTGAAGCTTATTTTCAGGAAACGCGAATTCCTTTTTGGGGACTGGGTTCGACAACCTTTCGTAAGGAAGAGAAACAAGGCGGTACGGAACCTGATGAATCTTATTGTATAGGAACAGAAAAAGAATTTCCCGATCTGGCTATTGAGGTAGTAGTAACTAGTGGCGGTATAGATAAATTAGCTGTCTACAAAAAGCTAGGTGTGAGGGAAGTTTGGTTTTGGCAAAATCATCAATTTTCTCTTTATCATTTGCGAGGCGATGAATACGAACAAGTTGCTGCTAGCGAGTTGTTACCCGCTCTAGATTTGGAACTATTATCACAGTATCTAGTCCGTACCGATCCTCTAGAATCCATCTTAGAATTTAGAGAACAAATTCGTCAAAATAAATAAAAATGAGCGAGACGCTCGTACTACTAATGACTGATGACTCTAATATCGATCGCGTTCAAGAACCGATTGTAACGGCACCCCCAGAAGTTCGACAAATTATTGAAAAGGTATTACAACTGGAGAAGGATAAGCTGTATTTAAAGGCTCCCAGAAATATTAACGATGATGTTCTAAGAATTGTCAAAGAAGTTATTCAATAATATCTCGCGCAGAGGCGCTCCAGGCGCAGAGTTAAGATGAAGTTGCTCTCGATTAAGTTATGTAATTTTCGGCAATTCTATGGTAAAACTACTGAAATAATTCTGGCTTCTGGTAAACAAAATACGACGATTATTCATGGGAATAATGGTGCGGGTAAAACCACTATTCTCAATGGGTTTACCTGGGTACTTTATGAAAAGTTTACGGCTGCTTTTGCTTCTCCTCATCTATTAATTAATAAACGAGCAATTAACGAAGCAAATGTTGGTGTATCGGTTGACTGTTGGGTAGAAGTTCAATTCGAGCATGAGAATAAACGCTATCAGGTAAAGCGTAAATGCTACGCTTGTCGCGATAAAGATGGCAAAATTCAATACAGTCAAAGTAAGTTTTTTATGTTAGTAGCAGAAGATGACGGGAGATGGTATCCTCCTCTGCAACAGCCTGATGATATTATTAATAGAATTTTGCCTGAAAGTTTACATCAATATTTTTTCTTTGATGGAGAACATATCGATCGCATTTTTCGAGCAAGTGAAAAGAGTAATATGGCTGAAGATACTAAAGAGTTATTAGGCGTTAAAGTTTTGGAACGCGCGATCGAGCATTTGAAAAAAGCTAAGAAAACTTTACAAGAAGAATTAAAAGAGATTGGCGATCCAGATACGAAAAAGCTATTGCAATCGCAATCAAAATTAGAAAAAGAGAAGGAACAATTACAGCAACGCCAGCAACAAATCATTTGCACGCTAGCAAAACAAGAAGACTTAAAGAGAAATCTTGCTGATAGTTTACTAAAATTAAGCGGCGCAGAAGAATTAAAACGACTCAAAGAAAAGTTGGAGAAACAAGAAAGTAATCTTCGAGAAAATTTGCTAGAAGCGAAAAAGAAAATAAAGCGATCGCTTTCTAGTCGAGGCTATAGTATTTTTCTCTCAGATATTATCTCTCAATTTAATTCTATTATTGGCGATCTGCGAAAAAGAGGAGAGTTACCAAGCGGGATTAAGCAACAATTTGTTCAACAATTACTCGATAGAAAACGCTGTATTTGTGGCATCGAATTGAACGAAGGAAGCGATCCTTATCAACAAGTTCAGGAATGGATGAATCGAGCAGGAATGGCTGATGTAGAAGAATCGGCTATTCGATTAGAATCTGGGGCGATCGCACTGGAAAAACAAGCGCTAGAATTCTGGGAAGAAGTCGATTTAGAACAAGCAAAAATTGAACAATGGAGAACAGAGTTAGCACAAATTGAAAACGAATTAGACGATCTCAGAAATAAGTTTAGACAATATCCTGATGAGGATATCCAATCTATTCAAAAACAATCTGATGAAATAGAAGATTCTCTTAAAGAACTGATTGTAGAACAGGGAGTAAATCAACATCAGATAGAAACTACTGAAAAAGAAATAGAGGAGATAAGCAAACAAGTTGCTAAACAGAAAATCAAGGAAGAAAAACAAGCACTTGCTCAACGGCGGATACAAATAACTCAAGATGCGATCGCGCGGTTAATTGAAGTCAAAAGTCGTCTAGAAAAACAATTCCGCCTCTCTCTAGAAAAGCGCGTCCAGGAAATCTTTAGTTCGATTTCTTTTACTCCCTATATTCCCAGAATTAGTGAAAATTACCAATTAACTCTTGTGGAAAATACTTCAGGGATTGCGGTTCCCGTCGCTGCCTCTACAGGCGAAAATCAGATTCTGAGTTTATCATTTATTGGGGGAATTATTGACAGAGTAAGAGAATGGAGTCACAAAAATACTCTGATGGGACTTGATAGTAGTACCTTTCCAATTGTCATGGATTCACCTTTTGGAAGTTTGGATGAAATCTATCGACGACAGGTAGCGAAATCAATTCCGCAATTAGCCAATCAATTGCTTGTTTTAGTCACCAAAACTCAGTGGCGAGGTGAATTAGAAGAAGAAATTAGTAATTATATTGGAAGAGAATATGTCTTGGTTTATAACTCTCCCAAACCCGATTGCGAAGAAGATGCGATCGCGCGAGTTGGCAAGCGTTATCCTTTAGTTAGGAGAAGTCCTAATGAGTTTGAATATACTGAAATAATCGAGGTCAAAAAAGATGACTAATTCTTTTATTATCAAAGATTTATTAACCGATACTTGGGTCAAAGCCAGTTGGGAAGAATTTATAGCTTATGCTGAGGATGAGACTTACGAACAGGGTAGATTTTATTATGA
>CAYTUO010000174.1:0-8978 GCA_964441015.1 uncultured Pleurocapsa sp. | reverse complement strand
ACAGATAAACTCGTTCGCCAACCCGTCCGAATAAATCTCTCAAAATCCTCTCCAAACGGGCGCGATCAGCTTCTAGCTCATCTTCTGGCCTCCAGGTACGTCCCGATCGCTCGTGCAAAAATAAAGGAGCGCCAAATAACGTTGCTGCACCGCCTTTATCCCAGAGACGAGAGGAGGCATCTAACCAAAATTGCCAGCGATGGAAAGAACGAAGAGAACGATATTGGAAAATTGTGGCCAAAGTTACTGCCCCTTTCTTTTTTCCTAAAGAATAAACTGGACGAGGATTTGCCGTAATTGTCCCTCGACGCAACAATCGAATAAACTGCTCGACAGTGACCGTTTGGGAGGCGAAATTAGGTTCGTTTAATCGTAAACGCCGATCCACTTCCCAGAAATGCTGTGCTGTTTCCATCAATTCTCGCAAGGCAGCTAGGCGATCGTAACTCAGATGACTGCCATTGCCAACAAAAAATTTAATTGAGCGATCTAATACCAGAATCGGATGTGTTAGTTGTTGCTGTTGGAGTAGGGATTTTGTGTCCTCAATCCATGTCACAATGGCTTTATAAGCATTAGTCGCTCGATATCCCACGCGATCCCATCTAGCAAAAGTCTCTACAGGTAGCAAGCAGGGTTGTTCGAGGTCGATCTGATAGCAGTAGTCGGCAATTAATCCGGCGCGAACGGGGTCAATATCGGGGATGAGTCGGCGTTGTCGAGGCAGGGAATGGTGAAGATCGTCGTTTTGGTCTTCATTGGCGGTTGAGAGCGCATCTACAAGCGGTTCCCCTACATCATCTCTAGGTTTCTGACTCAGTACCACTAGCATTTCTGCGACCAGATCTCGCGAAACTAAACGCCCCAAACCCGGATAAACTAATCCCAAGAGGGTTAATAAGGCACGAATGAGAGGAGAACTAATCAGGGGACGTTGTTCGTTGAGGGGTTCGATGGGAATTCCCGCAGATGAAAGAATTTCGATGAGGGTGTAGCGGGCAATTTCGTCCAAACCAGGGGCAATAATGGCAATTTCTTCGGGTTGAACTTCTTTTGTTTTAACCGCTTCAATAATGACTTCAGAGGTTTTTCGCAATAATTGGGCGCGGGAGGTTGTTTGAATCGATCGCACCGAGGGGGGTAAAGTGGGAATAAATATCGGTTCGGCGATGAGTTTCAGCACTGAATTTTCTAACTCAGTTGCGAGTCCGCTTCGATGGGATAAGTCTTCAACTTGACAGCGAGAAGCTAAACTTGCCAAATAATTCGGATCGGCATTCAATCCCAATCGTACCCGACTGTCAGGATTATAGGTAAAAACGCCAAAGGTATCGCGATCGAGAAGAAGGTTGAATAAATCCCTCGCGATCGCTGGATAATCGTCTGTATCATCGGCAAAAACTCCCTGATAGCGACGAATCAAATGCTGTTGATAAACTGGATCTGGCAACAAATCACGCCAATATAGTTCGTAAATAATTCCGTAACTCAGCAATCCTCTTTCTAAACACCACTGTCGCCACTCTAGCAGCAACTTTCCCATCAACTGGAAAGTATTACTGTCGATTGATTCGTTGAGGTTGGAAAATCCTTGCTCTAAAATAAGGGGAATCTCTTCTGTCGGAGTACCGCTTGCCCCTGCTAATTGTAGTAAGTCGAGCATTCTGCGGATGAGACGGGACTCGCCACTCTCTATTTGAGTGAGATTATTGCTCTCTAAGTGCGATCGCCACAGGCGCGTTGCTAGTTCTTGTTCGGTTTCTGGACGCAGGCGTAGGGGAAATTGTGCTTTGAGATGCAATCGCTCGAATAATAGCGGCCAAAACAAGGTAACCTCATCGGAGATAAATCCCAATGGGGTTTTACAAATGACTGGATAACTTCCTTGTACCGCAATTGACAATTTATCTCCTAATTTTCGACGATTATTGTCGTTAGCAGCTAAGACTAAAAGGGCAGAGGTCAAAGGTTGAACGCGATCGCGACTGAGAGAAAATGACTTCGAGGCGCGTAGTTTTTCCCGAACCCATTGACTAAACTCGCTGACTAGGCGCGTCGTCTTCCCACTGCGAGTTAATCCCGTAATCCAAAGCGATGAGAGCAACACCATTTTTTTAGGTTAATTTGCTAATATACCACATACAATGAGTTTCAGACTTTTACTAGGCTCGATCGTTAATTGTCTAAACGCTCATTATTTCGTTTCTTTAAGTGAAAGTCGATGTTTCTATGTCACTGAGAACTATTTTAAGCACGCTTACCCAATGGTTTTTTAGAACGCCAGAAAGAGCTTTGGATCGAGCATACAGAGCAGCATTAAAGATCAAAGATATTGAAGATAGGCATTTTAACGGTCAGAAGGTATCTGCTCAATTTTCTGACTATGGGCAGAGCGTTATTTCTTATTTTCAAGCAGAAGTTCGAGGACATATACAAAATATTAATACAGGATTAACTGAGTTTAAGACCAGTCGCTTCTTTTTAAATCTTTCCGATTTGTCCCAAAAGACTTCAGAAGGGAAAGAAAATTTATTGGAAGAAGAAAATCGAGCAGCTACAATACTTGAAAAACTTAAGTTTATAGATGAGGTTGTCTCTAAATACAAGACTAACGATCGAGAAAATGTTAGAGTCGAAGGAACTTCCGTCGCTTACTCTCAAGAGTTGAAGGCTAGCGATAGTGAAAATAATTCTAAGGTCAGAGGCACTTTATCTTCAAGAACTAGAAGAAATGGTCTCTCAGAAATCTCTCTAGATGCTGGTAGGATTAATCCTAGAACTAAAGTTGAAAAAGCCTCTGAAAAAACGGGTGTCTTACCCCGTTCTTTTTTAAATACGCTCAATAAGATTAGGCAAGAAATCGATCCACAATCAGGAGAAACTGAAGAAGACGTTATCCAACGATATCGTAATTCTCGCTACAAAACAGCCATTTCAATTAAATTTATTCTCCTGTTGATTATTGTTCCTCTTTTGACTCACCAATTAACCAAAACATTTTTTGTGAGTCCCCTCGTTGATACTTACATGGATAAACATCCTCAAATTATTTTTTTGAATCAAGATTTAGAAGAAGAAGCTTTTGTCGAGCTAAAACATTTTGAGGAAATGTTGCAGTTTAAAAATACGATTGGACTGTCACAATTTTCTTCAGAAGAAATCGAAGAAAAAGTCAACCTAAAAGCTAAAGAAGTATCTGAAGATTTTCGACATAAAGGATCGGATGCGATCGCTAATATTTTTGCCGATTTTTTCTCGTTAGTGTCTTTTGGAATAGTCATTGCCACAAACCGAAAAGAAATCGAAATTGTTAAGACATTTATAGATGAAATCGTTTATGGACTGAGTGATTCAGCTAAGGCTTTTCTGATTATTTTGTTTACAGATATCTTTGTAGGATATCACTCTCCTCATGGATGGGAAGTCATTTTAGAAAGCATTGCTGGACACTTTGGACTTCCCGAAAATAGAGGGTTTAATTTTCTATTCATTGCTACATTTCCGGTTATTTTAGATACCGTATTCAAATATTGGATTTTTCGATACTTAAACCGACTTTCTCCGTCTGCTGTGGCTACTTACAGAAATATGAACGAGTAACATCAGTGATTGGTGAGAAGGTGATTGGTGATTGGTGATTGGGAGTGTGGGGAGTGTGGGGAGACAAGGGGGACAAAGGGACAAGGAAGAATATTTACTACTGAACTCTTGTAGAGACGTTGCAGTTGCTCTTGTAGAGACGTTGCAGTGCAACGTCTCTACTTATTACAAACCATAGATCCAAGTAATCAGCAAAGGCGTAATAATAGTAAGTATTAAATTCAGTGGAAGCCCGACGCGAGTAAAGTCTAAAAACTTATAGCCACCCGGCCCATAAACCATAGTATTCGTCTGATAACCGATGGGAGTTAAATAACTATTAGAAGCGGCAAAAGTGACAGCAAACATGAAAGCAATTGGGTTAAGACTTAATGTTTTAGCCACTTCCACGGCAACGGGAATCATTAACACAACAGCAGCATTGTTAGAGAGAATTTCTGTTAAAAAAGAAGTAGCTAGGTAGAAAAACATTAAAATCCAAAAACCAGATAAATTTCCTCCAACAGCGACTAAACCCTTAGCTAACCATTCAGTTGTTCCTGAATTATCCATTGCTATTCCCAAGGGAATCAATCCTGCTAAGAGAAAAATAATATCCCAACGAACAGCCCCATAAATTTCACCCGGTTTGAGACAGCCAGTAATTATCATTAAAAGAACGCCAATTAAGCTACTAACTAAAATGGGCAGCCAATCGAAAGCAGCAACGATAATAACGCCTAAAATAATGGCTAAAGCAATCCAGGCTTTATCTTGTCGAAGATTTTCTAAATTTCGTTCTTCTAAAACTAGGAGTTCTCGCGTTGTCTGCAAACCAATAAAACTTTCTTTTGGCCCTTGTACTAACAGTAAATCTCCGAAACGGAGGGAAACTTTTCCTAATCTATCTCTAATTAATTCTTCTCCTCTACGAATCGCCAAAACCGTTGCATTATAACGCTGTCGAAAACGCAAATCTTTTAACGTAGAACCAATCAGTCGCGAATTAGAAAGAATCAAAATTTCGGCAACTTTTTCTTCTCCCGTACTTAGTTCATCTTCCAATGATTGTTGATTAAATTTAACATCAGCTAGAATATCAACCCCTCTTTCATCTTTAATTTTTAGCAAATCTTCTCGACTTCCTCGAACTAATAAAATATCTCCCACTGACAAGGTTTTATCCGCTAAAGGTTGAGGGAAATGGTTATCATTATGAATGATTTCTAAGACATCTAGATCGAATTTACGCTGGATGCCACTTTTTCTTAAAGTTTGTCCGATTAAACTAGAACGAGGAGTGAGGATAATTTCACTCACATAATCTTTCAGATTATAGTCTTGACCGAGTGTCTTGCTACTAACTGGTTTTCGCTCTGGTAACAATCGGGGAGCAAAAACAGCCAAATAAATTAAACCGATTAGAAAAGTAATACTTCCTAAAACAGTAAATTGAAATAGACCGAATTCTCCATATCCTAATTGTTTGGATACGCCGCTTGCCAGAATATTTGTAGATGTACCAATCAGCGTAATCATTCCTCCCAAAACAGTAACGTAAGAAAGAGGAATCAGAAGCTTAGAGACAGAAATTTTTCGTTGTTTGCACCATTCTTCGATAATGGGAAGAAAGATAGCAACGACGGCTGTATTATTAATAAAAGCAGTGATGGGCCCGACGATCGCTCCCATGACTAGAATTTGCTGAGTCGGATTTTTTCCTCCCCATTTCATCAGCCAATCCCGAACAATTTGAATAACCCCTGTGCGAGTAATTCCTGCACTGAGAATAAACATTGCCATGACAGTAATGGTGGCAGAATTACCAAACCCTGAGATGCCTTCGTCTGGAGTGACCAATCCCAGTACGACGAGGGAGACTGCCACAATCAGGGCAGTGATATCAACAGGCAACCATTCCGCGACAAAGGCAATTAAAGCCAAGACTAAAACACTAAGGGTTAGGACAATTTGCATGGAGCCAACAATTTAAAGAATAGTGTCTGAAAAAGAAGGCATTGTGCCGAGAGATAAGCCAAACAATGCCATAAATCATACATCTATTGACGAGATTTGTACCAGCGAATAAACAACTTTTCTGCTTCAATCCAGACAAAAATAAGAGCGCTGAATCCGATACAAATCATTAACTCGGAAAAAGTGAGATAGTGAGTGCCAAAGAAATTCCGCAACGGTTCGACGTAAATCAGTAACAGTTGTAACACAGAAGTCAAGACAACCGAGGCAATTAAATAAGGATTAGAGCGCGGATCGATCTGCACAAACAACTTACTATTAGAACGAATGGCGAGAGCGTGTCCCATCTGGGCCAAACACAGCGTCGTGAAGACCATTGTTTTCCACCGATCTCCATCCAAGATTCCGCCAGCCGTATTTTCCTGGGTAAAGTTGTAGGCCCAGGCCATCAGAGCGATGGTCACAACCGCCAAAACAAGCCCAATGCGAATCATGTAAGCGCCTAAACCTCTGGCGAAGATACTTTCTTGGGGGTCTTTGGGTCGCTGTTGCATCACGCTCGGTCTGCCCGGTTCTACGGCAAGTGCTAGCGCAGGAACGCCATCGGTCACTAAATTCATCCAAAGGATTTGCAAGGGCGATAGAGGTACACCCCCCAATCCCAGTAAAGGTGCGGCTGCGATCGTAATGACTTCCCCAATGTTACTCCCTAGAATGTAGCGGATGAAGCGACGAATATTGGTATAGACAACGCGACCTTCCTCTACCGCAGAGACGATAGTAGCAAAGTTATCGTCCAACAACACCATATCGCTCGCTTCTTTACTGACATCCGTTCCGGTGATGCCCATTGCCACGCCGATATCTGCTTGTTTGAGGGCTGGAGCATCGTTTACGCCATCGCCCGTCATAGCGACAATGTGGTTGCGATGTCTGAGTGCTTGCACGATTCGGAGTTTGTGTTCTGGCGAAACGCGAGCGTAGACGCTGACCTCTTCTACCACTTTCTCTAAGTCCTTATTGCTCAGATGCTCTAATTGCTGTCCGGTCATCGCGGCCTCATTAGCTTTGGCAATGCCAAGGTCTTGAGCGATCGCTTTTGCCGTCAACTGGTGATCTCCGGTAATCATCACGGGACGAATTCCCGCAGTACGACACTTGGCCACCGCATCTCGGACTTCGGGGCGGGGAGCATCGAGCATTCCTACCAGTCCCAACCAAGTGAGTTCTCTTTCCGATACATCCTCAGAACCGGATGGGGGAAGTTCCGTCAAAAGCTTGCTGGCAAAGCCTAACACGCGCAAACCTCGACTGGCCAGTTGGTTATTCTGCTCTAAAATGAGAGTCCGTTGTTCGTCGGTCAAGGGGCCTTGGCGATCGCCCACTTGAATATGGGTGCAGCGTTCCAACGTTAACTCCGGCGAGCCTTTGACGTACATCTGATAGGATGCGCTATCCTCTACCATCACGCTCATGCGTTTGCGTTCGGAGGAGAAGGGAAATTCTGCGACGCGGGGAAAATTGTACTCTTGCTCGTGTTTGAATATTCCTGACTTACCTGCCAGTGCGAGTAATGCCCCTTCGGTTGGATCGCCCAAAATTGCCCATTCGCCATTTTCTTTTTGCAGTATGGCATCGTTACATAGGACGCAGGCAAATAGGAGAGATTGTAACTCAGGCTGAGATTGTGGTTCGATGACTTCAGGGTGTGGATTGCCCGACCCTTGAACCTGAAATTCGCCTTCGGGACTGTAGCCTTCTCCCGTCACCTGAAGGTAGTTACTATTGGTATGAACCGCCTGGACGACCATTTTGTTTTGGGTCAGGGTTCCGGTTTTGTCGGAGCAAATCGTAGTGACGGAACCGAGGGTTTCCACGGCTGGAAGCTTGCGAATTAAAGCGTTGCGCTTCACCATGCGTTGCGTTCCCAGTGCTAGGGTGACGGTAATGACGGCGGGTAAGCCTTCGGGGACGACGGCAACTGCCATGCTGAGGGAGACTTCAACGAGTTCTAGGAACACAGAGGGATTGAAAATCGTACCGCCAATAATTGTTAAGGCAACGAGAAGCAAAGATCCAGTTACCAAGGTGTTTCCCAGTTGGCTCATGCGTTTTTGTAACGGTGTAGGCTCGGCTTCAACGGATTGGAGGGCTGTCGCGATTTTCCCCAGTTCCGTTTTCATTCCTGTTTCTGTGACCAGAACGGTTGCTCGTCCCTGTACGACTTCGGTTCCAGAGAAAACAAGATTGATGCGATCGCCTAGCGGTGCATCTTCTGGTAACATCACATCTGCCTGTTTTTCGACGGCATGGGCTTCCCCGGTCAAGGCTGCTTCTCGTACTTGCAGGTTGGCTTCTTCTAAGATGCGTCCGTCAGCCGCTATCTTCACGCCTGCTTCTAAGAGCATTACGTCTCCGGGCACGAGTTCTTTGGACTCTACCTCCACCGTTTTTCCATCTCGGATCGCGCGTACTTTCGAGGAAGCCAGATTCTTGAGCGCTGCTAAGGCTTTTTCTGCGCCGCTCTCTTGGATATAGCCTAAAATGCCGTTGAGCAAGACAACCGTGAAGATTGCCACTGCATCCTTGGGGAAGACAAATTTACCAGAGGCAACCGCTTCGCGCACGTCCAAAATGGCTGAAATAATCGCTACCGCAATCAGCATCAGCAACATGATGTTTTTAAACTGATCGATGAGGATCTCAAAAGGCGTGCGTCCACCCGTCTCGATTAATTCGTTGGTTCCATGCTGCCGCAGCTTTTCTTCTACTTGGGCGCTGGTTAAACCCGTGGCGCGATCGCTCTCCAAAAGCTCGATCGTTTTTTCTGCCTCGATTGTATGCCAAGCGATCAATTCAGATTGGGTCAAGGTAGCGTCCGATGGTAAACGAGAAGGCATAGCCAGAACTCCCTAGCACTTAAGAATAGCTTGATACTAAAAAATAGTATTTTTATTGATTTATGATACTACTAAATAGTGCGAATTATAATTTGAGGTAAATATTTGAATATTTAATCATTAGCGTTCTTGCTACTCTCTTTCCCACATGGTTGCTAATCCGTTTGCTCCTTACTATCTAATCGGCAGGCAGGCAGAACTCCAGCAGATCGTCGAGATTTTGGCGGCAGATGGCGACTTGATGGTGGCAGGGGTTTCAGGTAGCGGACGGCGATCGCTCGTTCGGTGTGCTGCTCATCAAGTGGGAGCCAGAGTATTAGAAATCGACTGTCTGAGAGCCACAACCTCTTCTCGGTTCTTACAACTACTCTCAGAAGGATTGTTAGAAGTTTTTTCAGATCCGGCTGAACTGGCGATCGCCAAACAATGGAGTAACAAGCATCCGCTAAACTTAGAGCAAACCTCAACTTATCAGGCGCGTCTCATTTGGCAGGTTGCCGCACGAGAGGAGTGGTTAATCCT
>CAYTUO010000173.1:0-9064 GCA_964441015.1 uncultured Pleurocapsa sp. | reverse complement strand
CGCGATCGCCATAACTGCGATAATTGACCCGATTATCCAGCAGCGCAACGATTCATTGAGACTCGCGCAACGGCATAACGGCACGTTGAATTTCTTTTAAAGCGGTGGGCAGTAGATAGAGACGAAACCAATCTTGGCGTTGACGTTTATAATAAGCGACTCGACCAGCTACCAGGGGATTTTCTAGGGAAGGAATGGGTAAAGTGGCGATGATGAGGAGTTGGGGTTTAGGAAATTGCTCTTGGTTGTCGCACCAAAATTGCCAGCCGCAAACTAAAATACCATCTTCTGCCCTATTGATCTTCTCTACCTGAACTCTAGAGCCGAATTCAGCCGCCATTGTCGCCCCTACTCGCGCTTTGAGGGGAACATCTTCAACCAAGACGACAATCGGTTTTTTCAAGCGATCGCTGAGGTATACTAAAGCGCGAACTTCGTGGATGAGTGCTACCTGAAATTCGGGTGTATTGGGCAGGGGAAACCGATCTGGCACGTATAATTGAATGTATTCATTTTGTCGGTTGGGAACGAATTTTAAACACAGTAGCTCTTCTATTCCCAATTGCTGGCGATACGTAGAAGCATTTTTATCACTATCTAAAAAACTACCGATTAAAACGACTGGCTGTTGATACCAAACCAGACTTAAGGCACTAGCAACCTCTACAGGAGCGACGTACAGGGTAAATTGTCCGCTTTCTCTGGCAATGGATGCCCACATCATCTGTCCTTCTGTTGGCCAGCGATGCCAAAATTGCTCGAAGGGAGGCGTTAAGAGCGATTCTTTGGCTAACGTTTGCAATAACTGTTGTAGGCTTTCTTGTTCTGTCTCTTCAATGAGATAGCATTCGTAGGGGTTTTTGGGATGGGAGAAAATCGTTTTGGCTAGTTGAACTCTGACATCTCGGATGAATTCTGCATGGTGGGGATAGTTTTGCACGATCGCATCCCAGTGCCAATCTTCGATCACAGCCGTCAGATCCCCTCTCGTCCACTCTTCTAAGTCATCAGCGCGATCGATCAGGGTGGGAAGAGCTTGAGGAAAACGTCCCAGATGTTCTAGGCGATCTGCCAGCCAAACTTGAGGCGAAGTTAGCATCAGTCCTTGAAACCCATCCAACCAGCGATCGCCCGTGCGAATTTCTTTAGGGGTTTGTAACCATTCCTGAAGTTGAGGAATTTCGACTTGTAATAAATATTGCTGAACGGATTCGGGTACGACGAGAAGAACTGAGGTTTCACTCAGAAGTGCGGGAGCAAGATAACTGAGACAATATTGTCTGACAAGGCTTCCCGTTTGGATGAGTGCGGGACGTTGCACTCGCAGCGCACGGGAAATAATTCTGGCCATCGTTAAATGATGAGGCCAGTTTGGCTTGCCCCGTTCTCGCAGAAAAGACAGCAGTGAGGAGTGAACTTCAGCTTCTAGAAGTGCCACGACAGTATGAGTAGAGAGCGAAAGAGATACAGTTTAGCATAAAAATTTTTGAGAGCAGTATCCGTTGAAGTTTGCTATTGTGCGATGATGAGAAAACGACTAATTAAATCCACCCATAAGAAGAGATGGCTGAAATTCAATTTGCTAGAGGAGTAACGGAAGACGCGATCCCAGAGGTTCGCCTGACTCGTTCTCCCAATGGAGAAAAAGGTATGGCAAAGTTTTATTTTGCTTCTCCCAATATTCTTGGTAATGACAATCGAGAAGAAATCACTGGAATGTATTTGAGTGATGAAGAAGGAGAAATTGTTACGCGGGAAGTCAAATGCAAGTTCATCAATGGCAAACCAGAAGCGTTAGAAGCGGTTGTCGTTATGAATTCTCCTCAAGAATGGGATCGCTTTATGCGCTTTATGGAGCGGTTTTCTCAAGAAAAAGGATTACAATTCACCAAGTCGTAATTCTAGAGTAGAGCGATCGTCACTTGGCGATCGGCGATCGCCACAGAAAACTTTATGACTTCAGTCCCTCATCCCGATGACGCTCCGATTGCTGTCAATTGTGCGGTCATTACAGTCAGCGACACCCGAACTCCTGAAACTGACAAAAGCGGTCAACTCATCCAGCAATTCTTGCAAGAAGCGGGTCATCTCATAGGCCTGTATACCATTATTCAAGACGAACCGACCCAGATTCAGACACAATTGACCCAGTTAGGCAATCTTCCCCACATCGATGCCATAATTGTCAATGGCGGTACGGGAATTTCCCCTAGAGATACCACTTATGATACCCTCTCAAAGTTATTAGAAAAGACATTACCCGGATTTGGCGAGCTATTTCGCTTTCTAAGTTATCAAGAAATTGGGTCGAGAGCGATCGCTTCTAGAGCAACGGCCGGAGTCTATCGCCAAAAGCTCGTTTTTTCTCTCCCTGGTTCCGCCAATGCCGTTAAACTAGCACTAGAAAAACTGATTTTGCCAGAATTGGTTCATCTCATTCGACTATTGCACTAGAAAACAGTTAACAATTTTGTATCTAGGTAAGACTCGCCTGGGAGTGTTATTTTTAACAAAGAGTGTGAATCACAGAAAAGGAAAAGAGCGAATGCGCGTTGCGATCGTTGGTGCAGGATTAGCGGGAATGGCTACAGCCGTCGATTTAGTTGATGCAGGCTGTCAAGTAGAAATTTTTGAATCTCGTCCTTTTGTCGGCGGAAAAGTCGGCAGTTGGCTCGATGCCGATGGCAACCATATCGAAATGGGATTGCACGTCTTTTTTGGTTGCTATTACCAACTGTTTGACTTAATGAAAAAGGTAGGTGCTATTGAAAATTTACGCCTCAAAGAACACACTCATACTTTTATTAACGATGGCGGACGAGTTGGAGAATTAGATTTTCGCTTCATTACAGGCGCTCCTTTCAACGGACTAAAAGCCTTTTTCACCACATCCCAACTCTCAACTATTGATAAAATTGCCAATTCCATCGCTTTAGGAACAAGTCCCCTGATTCGCGGTCTAGTAGACTTTGAAGGGGCGATGAAAACGATTCGGGATTTGGATTCGATTAGTTTTGCTGACTGGTTTCGCCAGCATGGTGGCAACGATGGCAGTCTCAAACGGATGTGGAATCCAATCGCCTATGCTTTAGGCTTTATCGATACCGAACAGATTTCTGCTCGCTGTATGCTGACCATTTTCCAGTTTTTTGCCGCCAAAACTGAAGCCTCAATCTTGCGAATGCTGGAAGGTTCTCCCTACGAATACTTGCACAAGCCAATTATCAATTACCTAGAATCCCGTGGTGGCAAAATCTATACCAGGCGGCGGGTTCGGGAAATTCTTTTCCAGGAAGAAGCAGGGAAAACACAGGTCACTGGAATGAGAGTTGCCAACGGCGAAACAGAAGAAACCATTATAGCCGATGCCTATGTTTGTGCTTGTGATGTACCTGGCATTCAGCGCCTTCTCCCCGAAGCGTGGCGTAAGTGGTCTGAGTTTGACAATATTTATAAACTCGATACGGTTCCCGTGGCAACGGTACAATTTCGCTTTGATGGATGGGTGACGGAGTTAGAAGATCCTCAACAGCGCCAGCAATTAGAAAAGGCAGTCGGAATCGATAATTTGCTTTATACTGCCGATGCGGATTTTTCTTGTTTTGCAGATTTGGCACTCACGAGTCCGAGTGACTATTATAAAAAGGGACAAGGTTCGTTATTGCAGTTGGTGTTAACCCCTGGCGATCCTTTCATTAAAGAAAAGAATGAAGTGATTGCCCAACACATTCTCAAACAAGTTCACAAGCTTTTTCCTTCTTCACGGGAACTAAACATGACCTGGTATAGTGTCGTTAAGTTAGCACAGTCTCTTTATCGGGAAGCACCAGGAATGGATCTCTATCGTCCTCCCCAACAAACCCCTATTCCTAACTTTTTCTTGGCAGGTAGCTATACGCAACAGGATTACATCGACAGTATGGAAGGTGCTACAATTTCTGGGCGACAGGCAGCCAAAGCAATTTTAAGAAATGCTGAGAAATTAAAAGTCACAACTCACCCATCCACAGTTGGTTGACACTCCACTGCCAACATTAAGTTAATAAACAATAAAAATCGAAATAATGGACTGGTTAGAACATAGCGTACAAGTTGAAGTCGATGCTCCTATCGATTTTGTTTGGAATCTCTGGTCGGATTTAGAACAAATGCCGCGCTGGATGAAGTGGATCGACTCGGTAAAGGTTTTAGATGATAATCCAGAATTATCGCACTGGAAGCTGGCTAGTGGCGGCTTTGAATTTACCTGGCTGTCGCGAATTCTGAAATTAGTTCCGCACCAGATTATCCAGTGGGAATCAGTCGATGGCTTGCCAAATCGAGGAGCAGTTCGTTTTTACGATCGCCACGGTAGCAGTATTGTTCGATTAACCGCAGCCTATGCGATTCCTGGGTTTTTAGGAAAGTTAATGGATAATTTGTTTTTGGGACGGATTGTTGAATCGACTCTTCAAGCCGATTTAGAACGCTTTAAACAGTACGCAATTCAAAAGCAAGGTCAATCTGATTGGTGAGAAGGTGAGAAGGTGAGAAGGTGAGAAGGTGAGAAGGTGACTGGGAGTGTGGGGAGTGTGGGGAGTGTGGGGAGTGTGGGGGGACAAGGGAGCAGGGGAGATGAGGAAGAATATTTACTACTGAACTCCTGAACTCCTTGCAATGACTAATTCGGTTATAATCGTGAGAATTTGTTTGATGGAGAGACTAGCTCGATAACGTTACTGGTCAGTCAAAGCACTAATTCCCGTATGGCTCTATCATCCGTAGGCGATCGCAACAACACTAACAATCGAATTCTTCATAAAGCTTGGCTGTTTCTCATTATTGTTATTTTTTTGCTTGGACTGTTCTTTCGCTGTGCTAATCTCGATCGCAAAATTTTTTGGGTTGATGAAGTCGCAACAGCGATTCGTACTTCAGGCTATACCAGACAAGAGGTAATCGAGCAACTGGCCGATAAAGGAGTTATTGGGATAGAAGACTTGCAGCGTTATCAAAAACTCAATCCCCAAAGAGATTTAGGCGATACGCTCAATGCTTTAAAGCAAAGTCCAGAACACGCACCTTTGTATTTTTTAATGGCGAGGTTTTGGCGACAATTATTTGGCAATTCAGTTACAGCGCTCAGAAGCTTGTCTATTGTACTTGGTTTGTTGGCATTTCCCTGTCTTTATTGGTTATGTCTGGAATTATTTAAATCGCCATCAGTGGGATGGATTGCGATCGCGCTTTTTAGCGTTTCTCCTTTTTATATTGCTTACGCACAAGAAGCACGTCCCTACAGTTTGTGGACAGTAACTATTTTACTTTCTGGGGCGACACTTCTAAGAGCCATACGTAGTAACAATCGTAGGAGTTGGTTTTTTTATACTGTCACTTTAATTTTTGGATTTTATACATCTTTATTATCTTTTTTAGTTGCTTTCGGACAAGGAGTTTATGTCATCGCTTTAGAGAATTTTCATTATACAAAAACAGTGAGAAACTATCTGATTGCTTTAGGAATTTCTGTCGTCGCTTTTTCTCCTTGGCTAATCGTTATTTTTGCTCATTTTCAAGCACTGCAAGAGAATACAACTTGGATGAGAGAGCCTGTCAACTTTTTTTTTATTGCGGCTATTTGGGTAGCCAGTGTTTTGCTAATTTTTGGCGATCTGCCCCTTCCTAATTCTCTAGAGCTTACCAAAGTTATAGAAATTTTAATTGCTTTAATCTCGATTACTACAATTATTGCTCTAATTTACTTGCTATATTTCAAAAATAGAGCTTCTAAGCAAGCTAGGTTATGTATTTATAGCTTTGCCATCTCAACTCCATTCATTTTAATTTCAACTCTTTTGATTGGCTCTAATCATTTGCCAGTTTATGATGCTTTTGAAACGGTAGCAATTCTGGGAGTTGTTATTGCTTTAGGGTTACTAATTTTATCTATTTTTGCACTTTTTTTTGTTATTTTTAAAACAGAAAAAATCATCAAGTTATTTATTTTGATTCAAACCCTTTCAAATCCTTCACTCTTAGTTTTTAACGATTTAATCTCAAAAGGACAAATTTCAGGCGCTCCTAGATATTTAATTCCTTTACTACTAGGAATACAGTTATCAGTAGCTTATTTATTAGCTAGTAAAATTAACGCTTCAAAGATCGGACAACAGCAAGTATGGAAAATTGCCACAGTAATGCTAATCTCAGTAGGAGTAATTTCAGGGATATTAAACCTAGAAAAATCTCCTATCTATCAAAAAAGTCGTAATTTTCACAATCTGCCTATTGCCAGGATTTTAAATCATGCTAGAAAACCAATTTTATTAGTGGATTCGGCACAAACTATCGATATTTTATCTCTCAGTCACAACTTAGAAGAAAAAGTTAAAATCATGATTCTATCCGACCCAGGAAACTTTGCTAAATTTATCGATGACTGTCAAGAAATATTCTTATTTAATCCATCCGAAACCTTGCGATCACAACTCAAAGATCAAACTCACATTCCCATCGAACAAGTCTATAAACCCAAACGTTTAATTCCTGGCGAAACGGTATTATCTTTATGGTCGGTTAAAAATCTTGAAAATCGCTGTCCGTCTTTAACATCTGAAATAGTCAGCACAACATGATGAACGACTTGCATATTTTACTTCAAGCTTTCCCAAGTGTACGGATAGAGATTTGGCATACTCTTGACTGGAACACCGATTGTCCTCTAACATTCAACAACTTTAAGAATAAACACTCTAACCAAAACTCAGAAATGGTTTTTACCTAATTTGCGATCGCCCGAAAGATCAATCTTGACGATAAGTTCGCCTCCTCGCCACCCACAGCCACTTTTAGAGAAAAACCCGATTGACCATGCCATTAGAGCCTATTGCGATTGTTGGGATAGGATGTCGTTTTCCTGGTGCAAAAAATCCAGAAGCATTCTGGCGGCTTCTGTGCGACGGCGTTGAGGCAATTTCCGAAGTGCCAAAGTCTCGCTGGGATATCGATCAATACTACGATCCCGACCCCACCAAGCCAAACAAAACCCATACTCGTCGCGGCGGTTTTCTCGAAGATATCGAGCGCTTCGATCCCCAATTTTTCGGAATTTCACCGCGAGAAGCCAATACTATCGATCCCCAACAAAGACTCTTACTAGAAGTGGCATGGGAAGCCTTAGAAGATGCCGGACAAATTCCAGCACAATTGGCAGGAACACAAACAGGGGTTTTTATTGGCATCGGCACTCACGATTATTCCATCATGCTCTGGCAGCATCCCATTAGCGACCCTTATGCCACGACAGGGACGGGGAACTGCATTGCCGCTAATCGTATCTCCTACGCTTTCGATTTTAAAGGCCCCAGTTTAGCGATCGATACCGCTTGTTCTTCGTCTCTCGTTGCCGTTCACCTCGCTTGCCAAAGCATCTGGACTGGCGAATCGACGATGGCGTTGGCGGGTGGGGTAAACGTCCTCTTGTTGCCGACCATCATGGTAGGGTTTTCTAAAGGGGGCTTTTTGTCTGGGGACGGTCGCTGCAAAAGTTTTGATGCGTCGGCTAATGGCTACGTTCGCAGTGAAGGGGCGGGAATTGTGGTCTTAAAACCCCTCTCTCAAGCACAAGCTGACGGCGATCCCATTTATGCGATTATTCGCGGTAGTGCGGTCAATCAGGATGGATGGACGAACGGACTAGCAGCACCCAATCCCAAGGCACAGGAAGCGGTCATCCGAGAAGCTTGTCGAAAAGCGGGCATTTCTCCGGGTCAGATTCAGTACGTAGAAGCTCACGGAACGGGGACAAAACTAGGCGATCCTGTCGAGATGCAAGCATTGGGAGCAGTTTTAGCGGAAGGTCGCGAACCTGGGGATTACTGTGCCGTAGGGTCGGTAAAAACCAATATCGGACACGCAGAAACAGCCGCAGGCGTTGCGGGATTGATTAAAGTTGCCTTGGCGCTCAAGCATCAACAGATTCCGCCTAGCTTGCATTTTCAAGACCCTAATCCCGCGATCACGTTTGCTGAACTTCCCTTGCGAGTCCAGACAAGTTTAACGTCTTGGTCGAAGGGTTCGACACCTGCTTTGGCGGGGGTGAATTCTTTCGGTTTTGGGGGGACTAATGCTCATCTGGTTTTGGAAGAATATCTCGCAGAGGCGCAGAGACGCAGAGGAGAGAGTCAGTTATCTGGTTATCTTCTTACGCTGTCGGCGAAAAGTGAAAGGGCATTGAGAGAGTTAGCAGGGCAGTATGAGGAGTTTTTGGAGGCGCATTCAGAAATATCTTTGCCGGATGTTTGTTTTACTGCGAATACCAGGCGATCGCAGTTTTATTATCGTCTTGCTGTTGTAACGAAATCTATCGAGCAATTGCGATCGCAACTACAAGCTTTTGCATCGGGACGAGAAACGATTGGGTTAGTAAGGGGTCAAATCGCAAGCAATAGTACCCTCAAGATTGCTTTTTTATTTACAGGACAAGGTTCTCAGTATATCGGAATGGGACGAGAACTTTATGAAACTCAACCTACTTTTCGTACTGCTTTAGATCGATGTGCTGAAATTTTACAACCCTATTTAGAAAAGCCTTTATTAGAAGTTCTCTATCCACAGAGAACAGGAACAAATTCCCCAATCGCCAGTCACCAATCGCCAGTCACCAGTCTCCTTGATGAAACCGTTTATACCCAACCCGCTTTATTTGCCCTTGAATATGCTTTGTCTGAACTCTGGCAATCTTGGGGCGTAGAACCTGCTGCTGTCATGGGCCATAGCGTCGGGGAATACGTTGCTGCTTGCGTGGCGGGAGTCTTTAGCTTAGAAGACGGATTGAAGCTGATCGCAGCTAGAGGGCGCTTGATGCAGCAATTGCCAAAAGATGGTGCAATGGTCGCTATTTTGGCTAGCGAGGAAGAAGTTAGCACGGCGATCGCGCCTTATCAAAAACAAGTTACTATAGCAGCGATTAACGGTTCTAAAAATATTGCCATTTCTGGCGATCGCGAGGCGATAGAAATTATTGTTACTGATTTAAAAACGAAGGGAATTGAGACTAAACCGCTTAATGTTTCCCATGCCTTTC
>CAYTUO010000172.1:0-9095 GCA_964441015.1 uncultured Pleurocapsa sp. | reverse complement strand
TCTCAGAAATTTAGACTCTGTTAACTGAGAAATCAAGCGTCAATTAAAGAAAAATTAGGACTAAATTAATCGGGAGGAAAATCAGATGACTTGGTATCCTCGTGATAAATATTCTTGGGATTTTTGGTTTGCCTGGGACAAAGAAAATAAATTGCACATTTTTTACCTTCAGGCTTCACAATTGGAATGTGCTTATAATCCAGAGCGGCGGCACAATCTTTCGTCTGTAGGGCATGCAGTTTTGACTGAATATGGGTGGCAAGAAGTAAGCCCTAAACAGCCTGCCTTGAAGGCAAGACATACCAACGAAAAACATAAGTTTTGGGACGATCTTTCTATTTGGACGGGAAGTATTATCCAAGAAAATGATAAATACTATATGTTTTACACGGCACGAACGTGGAAAGATCGCGTAATACAGACCCCTCATGAACGACTTCGACCTCAACAAATTGGCGTAGCTACTTCAGACGATTTAGAACACTGGCATCGAGGAGCTAGTCAAAAAGGGGTTATCTCTAATCCTGGACATGACTATAACAGCCCATTTGATGGGGTAAACTGGCGCGATCCTTATGTAATCAAAGATGAGTTCCAGAATAGGTTTTATGCCTTTATTTGCGCTCGTCCTCAAAATTCAGCACTAGATGCCGACGGAACGATCGCGATCGCTTCTGCAACTATACCAACAACTGAAGGAAAGCGAGATTTAGCGGAGGCGAAATGGCAGACTGAGAAAGAAGATTATTTGTATAAATCTGAGGAATTTTACCAAATTGAGGTTCCTCAAGTTTTCTGGCGAAAATTTTCCGACTCTAAGAATGGAAATTACTGGCGCTTATACCTACTGTTTTGTCCTCAAGAAAAAGATGCTTCTAGCAGAAGAGTAGAACCCAGAACAGGTACTTATTATCTCCGCTCTCGGAAGCTCAAAGAGGAAGAGCGCAAAGAAATTCAATACACTAACATTCCTTGGGAAGAGAAGTCAGCTAAGTTGCTTGCTGATGGTCTATATGGGGGAAAAATTGTATCCGATCGAACTGATCGAGAAGGCTTCGAGCCAAATAAAAACGATCGAATCACAGGGAAGAAACCAGTTTTCTTTGGTTTCCAGTTTGAGGATAAAGCAGGAAAATTTGTCGGTGGGTTATCAGATCCTAGATGGGTTAAGTTTAAGGAGAATCCTCAAGGTTTACTATGCCCACAAACCCCAGGAAATGATTGAGGCAGAAAAGCATTTTGCTCCCGCTAACCGTTTTACGGAAAAAGACATGATTTTGATTACTTATGGAGATCTTCTGCATAGTAAGGAGCGATCGCCTCTGGCTACCTTAGCCCATTTTCTGGAAAGCCCTCTAGCTCAAGGGTTTAAAGATGTCAATACTCTACACATATTGCCCTTTTTTCCCTACTCTTCCGACCGAGGATTTTCGATTATCGACTTTAGAAATGTAGACCCAAAGCTAGGCTCTTGGCAGGATATTGAGGAGATAGGAAAGCGTTACCAGCTTATGTTTGACGCGGTGTGCAACCACACCTCCTGCAAGAGCATTGCCTTTCAGGAAATGTTAAACGACAATCCCGATTATCAAGATATTGCCATCATCTATCGCGCTCCTAATGAACTTACCCCCGAACAGCGCCAGAAAATCTTTCGCCCGCGAACGTCCGACATTCTCACCGAATATCAATCCATTAACGGTGAGATCTGGGTGTGGACTACTTTTTCTAAAGATCAAATTGACCTCAATTATAAAAATCCCAAAGTCCTCCTGTGGATAATTGAAACCCTGCTCCTGTACGTTCGTCACGGGGCAGACATCATTCGCCTGGATGCTGTGACTTATCTGTGGAAAGAACCTGGAACTTCCTGTGCGAATTTGGAGCAGACTCATGAAATCATCAAACTCTTTCGCGACATTTTGAATGTGGTGGCTCCTGGCGTGGCTTTGATTACTGAAACCAACGTGCCTCACGAGCAAAACATTTCCTATTTCGGCAACGGTCGCGACGAGGCGCAGATGGTCTACAACTTCGCCCTGCCACCGCTCGTGCTTTACACGTTTTACAAAGCTGATGCTACCGCTCTTTCCCAGTGGGTTCAACAGTTAAAGTACCCATCTCAGACAACCACTTTCCTCAATATTTTAGATACCCATGATGGGATAGGACTCATGGGGGTGAAAGACATTTTATCGCCAGAGGAGATCGACTTTATCGTCAAGAAGGCGAAAGAACATGGTGCTTTCGTCTCGTACCGAACGGGAAAAGATCGCTCCGAAGAACCCTACGAAATCAATACGACCTGGTTTAGTGCCCTCAACCTAGACCATAGCAACGAGGACATCGCTCTTCAGGTTAAACGCTTTGTCGCCTCCAGAAGCATTGCTCTAGTCCTTCGAGGCGTGCCAGGAACGTACTTTCATGGTCTGATCGGCACTGTCAATGATATTGATGTCGTTCTGGAAACCAAATCGAAAGGGGAGAGCAACTGGAAACGGGAGATCAACCGCCAAGTTCTTGAAGAGGAGACCTTATTAGAGGAACTGAAAGACCCTAATTCCAAGCTCTCCGAGATCAAGAAACGGCTCAGCAAACTCCGAAAAATCCGAGTGCGACAGCCCGCTTTTCATCCCAACGGGAAGCAACGAGTATTAACAATTACAGAGAAAGTTTTTGCCCTGTTGCGGCTCTCTCCAGGGGGCGAGGAGTGCATTTTAACCCTGACCAATGTTACCAGCCAAAAGTGCGAAGTAGAGATTCCCTTCTCTGAGCTTGGGGTTGAGTCAACACCCTCTACTTCTGAACCGCATTGGCACGACCTAATCGGCGGGAAGGAGTGGAGCGTTCAACAGCAGAAACTTCGCGTAACAATGCAACCCTACGACGTTGTTTGGCTCATAAACTTTTGTTGAATGAGAGAGAAGCATTGAGGCATACGAATGAAAATTTTGGGACTCAACGCAATCCCGCGATCGCCCCATCCAGAAGAAGAAGCGAGCCAATAAAAGATAAAATGGTTCAAAAATCCCATTCCACCTAGCAACGCTGACTAAAACATCTTCAAATGCGCTCGCGCAGCCGATAGTTGGCAGCAGAACTGTTGAGGTAAATATGCAGATCGTTTTTACCGACTTGGACGGAACGCTCCTAAACCATGACGATTACAACTACCAAGCTGCTCTCCCACTGCTCGAAGAAATGATCATTCCAATCAACCACGATATCGATCCAATTCCTCCGAATATCAGTAAAAGCGATTTTTTTTGTCCAGTCCAACGGTTTGAGTTCTCATATAATTTTCCCAGCTAATCGGGAAAATTATATGAGGTATGTGAGAATCAGTTACCTGTTGTAAATATCTTAAAAAAATTGCTACTATAGGCTATATTTCTTTGGCAATATAATTACCGATAATGAGTGTTTTATGCATTGAGTTTTCCCACAGAGATATCACTGACAAACAAGCCAAAGGAATGAGAATACAAAAGAGAAAGAAATCATCAATTTGAAGAGGATTATTTGATGTTAATGAATCTAGTCCTATTCCAAAAATTGCTACTATACCTGTGAATCCAAAACTAATTAATTGCAATCGAGTTTTTGTATTCTCAAGAATCTCTTCTCGCAGAGTTTTATATTCTTCTAGAATCAGATCGATCTCTTTATTAAGAAGATTTTCATCATTTATGTCATTATTAAACATAAAAATTCTCTCCTTATTCTCCCCTTTTTATATCTTGCTTGCCAGCTTGGGCTAAGTCATTTTTCTTGGAGAAATAAATTTTTTACTAGAGTTTGCCATTAGGCATGAAAGTTTTATCTAGATTTACTTAGATCGCGGCAGGTGGAACCATATTTTCTCTGCCGACCGTTGCAACTTTTCCTAATAAAATTTTAGAAAATATTCAATCATAGCATCATTAAAATAATATAATTATTTCTGGGCGATGTCAGACTCGCTTTCATCTGTTACTTGAACCTATCCCACCAATCCCCTTAAAATATCAGTTCCTAGATTCCAACAGGAGAGATGTTTGGCTTGGTATCAACGCAAATATCGTCGTCTCGTTGTCCGATGGGAGCCTCAAAAGGCTAATTTTGATGCCTTCTTATCTCTAGCTACCATTCAGATCTGGATTAACAAAATTTTATTAATTATTTATTTTAAAATTTCTCTTCAATAAAATTGACAATTATCTGATGAATTGCTTCTTTTGTATTCGTCCCATCAACTCTTAACATCAACCCATTGTAGTTATCGAAAATAAATTGATAATTTTGTCTAACTTTTAATAATTTTTCTTCAGTTTCATAAATCTCTTTTAAAGAGCGATCGCTGATTCTCTCCAATGCTACCTCAATTGGCAGATCGAGATAAACAACTAAATCGGGATTGGGAAACTTTTGATTTAAACTACTAACGAACTCAAATTCTTGTTGATTATTACAGTTATAAGCTAGAGAAGAAAAATAATATCTTGGAGTAATCACATGAATATTGTCATGTTTAATCAATTTAAAAACACCATCGATATCGTTATATAAATGGTAGTGGCGATCAGCCGCAAATAAATAAGCCATTTGTTCATCAAACTTTTGGCTATTTTTAATATAGATAGTTTGATTTTGTAAGGCTTCTCTAATTAATTTTCCAATGGGGCCATCAGAAGGTTCAGGACTAACTATAGCCTGACAACCTTGATCTATGAAATAATATTTTAAAAGATGAGCTTGTGTCGATGTGCCTGAACCGTCAATCCCTTCAAAAACGATAAATAAAGGCTTCATTTTCCTTTAAATACGAACAATCTATTCATTTTATGACAGTGCGATATAAATATCAATTAAGCTAGTAATTCTTTAACTGATATGCTAAAGCCTGTTAAAACAGTTTGAGTACTCACAACTTCATCTATATTAAATAAAAGCCAACCTTGTAAGGTTTTAATCATGACTAACTGTGCTTCAGAAAATAATAACCAGACTTCTTGACAACCCGATTCTAAATATTCATTAGCTTTAGCAAACAATTCTTCTGCACTGTCCTCTGGCGAAGCGACTTCAGCAATGAGAGGAAAGCTTTGAGGTAGTACAGTAAAATTTTTGCCTATTTGCTCTAATAATTCAGCAGTAATATAGGCTACATCAGGACGACGACCTTGTTTTTTAGTTCGACACGGTGCTTCAGTACAAACCTCTCCTCCCTGTTCGCTAGTAATCAGATAATTTCTCCAATAGTAAGTTAGCTTCGCTTGAGCTACACTGTGCTTAAATGTCATTCCTGTTTTCTCTATTAATTTGCCATCAATCCACTCCATTTTTTCAGGAGGATGGAGAAGAAATTCTTCCCAAGATATTTCTCTAGAGTCTTGTAAATTTCCGACGCGATCGCAACTTTTTTCAATCTCTTCTGCTCTTTTTGATAAAACAGGATTAAACATCATGTCACCCTCTAGATTAAAAGTTTATTTTAAGAAGAAAAATTCCGTAAGCAAATAAACAAATTTTCCAAAAAATCTTGTAAATTCTTATTTTGTTTAAGACGCTGACGCTGCCACTCAAAAGCAATTTCTTGAAACATCTCAGACAAGGTAAGAGAAGGAAAAGGAGTACTAACAATTGAACCTAATTTAATTTTATTTTTCATTGCCAAAGCGATCGCGCTAATCAACTCTCCTGCTTCAGCACCCATAATATGCGCGCCCAGAATTTCTCCATTACCCCGAACGATTAACTTACAAAATCCGGTCGTTTCTCCTAATACTTGTGCTTGAGCGATCGCCTTAAAATTTTGTTTGACAACCCATACATCCTTCCCGTAACGTTTTCTTGCTCGATCTTCTGTCATTCCCACTCGTGCGAGTGGTGGGTTTGTAAATATTAGATAGGGAATTGTCCGATAATCTACTGTAAATAAAGGCAAAAATAAGGCATTCTTGACGGCAATATTGGCTTCAAAGCGAACAAGATGGGTTAATCCTTCATATCCTCCCGCAACGCTGCCACAGGCATAAATACGAGGATTAGTTGTCTGTAACTTTTCGTTTAGCTGGATGCCCCAATGATTGACTCGAACGCCGACTCCCTCTAAATTTAACCCTTCAATATTGGGTTGTCGCCTTCCCACTAAAAGGATTTCATCGGTTTCGATCGCCCTATCTGCTGCCTGTAACCATTTTTTCTCCTCTATCCGCCGTACCTGCGTCACCGAACTTTCAATCAGAATTTTCACCCCATCTGCTTCTAACTTTGCCTGAATGAGTCTAGCGGCTTCTATATCTTCCGTCGGCAATAGATATTTATCCTCGACAATAAGAGTAATATTTCTCCCAGCTTTGCTCAAATTTTGGGCTAACTCTATAGCAAGAGGACTGTTGCCAATAATCACTAAGTTGAAAGGCAGCGAGGCTAATTTATTCGGTTGCAAAAGATCGCTAGGCGTTAAATAACCGACTGTTTCAACTTCATCAAAATTGTGGGTGACGAGATGGGAACCTGTGGCAATTAGATAGTTGCGCGATCGCAGTTTTCTATCCCCTACGATAAAAGCTTGACGGGGCAGTCGGCAAAATTCCCCCGAACCCTTAATCGTATCAATTCCCAACGATGCCAAAATCGCTGGAGAGCTTTGTTCTGATAAGATGGCACTGACTTCTTGCGCCCAGGATCGGACTTGAGGTAGTTGAATTTCTAAATGAGGAATGGGTTGATATGCGCCTAATTCCCTTGCTGTCTCCAACTGTTCGGATAAGTGCGCTACATGACTAAAGGTGCGGCTATAAATCGCGTCAAAACCCTTCTGATACGGCTGTTCAACAAGGGCAACACGCGCCTTAAAAGAAGCGGCAGTGACAGCAGCCAAAATCCCTTCGGGACTGCTTCCAATTACAACCAGATCGTAGTCATTAGTCATCGAACGCAGAAGTACAGGAGTACAGGAGTACAGGAGTTCAGGAGTTCAGGAGTACAGGAGTTCAGGAGCAGAGGGGCATCTCTCAATTACGAATTACGAATTACGAATTACGAATTACGAATTACGAATTCCCAATCACCAGTCACCTTCTCACCAATTACCAGTTACTGATTCTAGCTAAACCTTTTAAAAGTTTTTCATTATCTTCTTGGGAACGAACTGCAACGCGAAAGTAGCGATCGCCCAATTCGGGAAAACTAAGACAGTCGCGGATGAGTAAATGATCTTTTTTGAGAAGTTCTTCTTGCAATGGCAAACTGGAGCGATCGGTACGTACCAGCAGAAAATTGGCGGCTCCCTCTAGAGGATGTAATCTGGGCAAAGCAGATAGTCCTTGATACAGTTTGTCTCTAGCAGGGAGTAACCAATCCCAGGTTTTTTGCTGAAAGGTTTTATCTTGCACAACCGCTTCTGTTGCCGCAGCAGCCAGAATATTAACAGGCCAAGGATCGCGCCACTGTTGCCAGCGTTGGAGGCGGTCAGGATGGGATATCGCGTAACCCAAGCGCAGTCCGGGCAAGCTATAGAATTTGGTCAGCGATCGCAAAATCACTAGGTTAGGGCAATCCTGCACTGCCGAAATCAGACTTTGTTGCTGCTGAGGAGGGAGAAAGTCCATAAACGCCTCATCCACTACCACCAAAGCAAACATCTCTAGATAGGGCAGCAGTCTTTCGAGTGAAAATAGCTTACCCGTGGGATTGTGGGGATTGTTCAGCAGGAGTCCTGCCGATTTGGAGTTGAGAAAAGCGATTTTTGTATGGATATCCCATTCCCCACTTTCGAGATCGAGTAGACAAGCTCGAATCCTGGCCGAAAAAGTTTTTAACGCCCGCCAGTAGTCGCCAAAAGCAGGAGTGACTAAGAAAGTCACGTTTTGTTGGGACAATTCCCAGCTTGCCCAAGTTAGCAACTCGGCTGAACCATTTCCTGGCAAAATCCAGTCTGGCGGTAGCTGGTGCCATTGTGCCAAAGCGGATCGAAGTTGGGAGTAGTTAGGATCTGGGTAGACATTGATTGCCTTCAGATTTTCCTCAATAGCTGCGATCGCGCTTGGCGGTGGCCCCAACGGATTGATACTGGCAGAAAAGTCAACAATGAGAGAAGCTGGACAGCCTGCGATTTGTGCTGCCCAAGCTAAGTTTCCCCCGTGAATTGGTCGATTCAAGCTTGCTACTGTTAACCTGACGAAACTATTTTGTTGCTACTTTTTCTTTGAACAGTTTGCCTGCTGAAAAAGCGGGAACGGTGGTTTCTGGAATGACCATCTTTTCATTAGTTTTCGGGTTGCGACCTTCTCTGGCTTTGCGATGGCGTGCCTCAAAAGAGCCAAACCCGACTAAAGTCACTTTATCTCCGGCAGAAACAGCTTCCATAATCGCTTCAACCGCAGCCGTAATCACTGCATCAGCTTGCTTTTTGGTGACAGTTGCTTTCTGAGCGACCTTATCGACTAATTCACCTTTATTCATTTACAAATCTCCTTTTTTAGTTGATTTTGCTTTTTTTTGGTTCGATTGATTGGCTCGAATCTAAGTAGTTTTGTGAAATTTTCTGAACCTATCAAGCAAAAATGGCGCGATCGATCTCTGGAATCCTGATAGGCTCAAAGTTTCACTGCATTATTCTAAGCTCTATTTGCTCGATCTGGATCGCTAAACCCTTTAATTTATATAGATTTCAACAATTTTTTCTTTTTTCTCCTCCTTAACGAGAAGAATTGAGACTTTAAATCAAACTGATTGAATAGTTTCAAAAGCTTACTGGGTAAACATTACAGCCTTTAAAACAGGATTAAATCTGGCCCAAACTCAAAATAAACCAAAAACTCAGACGCGATCGCATCATTCTACCTAATAATTTCAATAGAATAAGGATAGTGATAGGTAAAAGTACTGGAGAACATATACTTATGAGTAGCGATCGCACCCACACTCCTGCTTCTCTGTCGGATAGGGAATTGGAAATTCTCGATTTATTGGCAAATGGCTTGACCAACGACCAAATTGCTAAAGCACTAGAAATCAGCAAACGAACAGTTGATAATCACATTAGCAATATCCTCGACAAAACTAAAACAAAAAACCGTGTGGAATTAGTACGCTGGGCGCTACACTGG